>NZ_JBHVQU010000058.1:0-24661 GCF_042886655.1 Peribacillus sp. NPDC058002
CATTTATAAATATAATATAACAGTTTACCCCTTAATATAAGTATAAGGTAAAACTCACCTCTAGTCAACCCCTATTTTTATTTTTTGAAGGAGTGTCTGATATGAACGATGAAATTCGGCAGGAGCAAGAACGTTTGAATGAGGTGATCGAAACAATAACGAAACAAATCGGCAAAATTGATGGGGAAACTTCACAACGCAGAAAAGAAGTTGTTAATATCCGTAAACATTTTTGGGATGACCTCAAGGTTAATATGGATACTTTCGATGATTACCTCGAGACCATCATTGGCTTAAGGCAACAGGCTCAAGCCTTGTCAGAAAGGGAAGGCGCACATAGATATTCCTACAAGAGGTTATCTACACTGCGCCGCATGCAGGAAGTGCCTTATTTCGGCCGGATCGATATCACTGAAGAAGGATCTGCCCTTACAGAACATATTTATATTGGGACCTCGACTCTTACTGATACAACAGGAGAAAATTTCATAGTCTACGATTGGAGGGCCCCGATTTCGAGTGTTTATTATGACTTTCCTCCCGGCCCCGTACAATACTCTACTCCCGGAGGCATGATTTCTGGGATGTTGGAGAAAAAGTGGCAATATATCATCAAAGGAGGCGTTATCGAATCGATGTTCGATACGAGTCTCACCATTGGGGATGAGATACTGCAGCAGGTGCTTGGCAAAGGAGCAGATAAGCATATGCACAGTATTGTGGCCACCATTCAACGGGAGCAAAATAGGATCATCCGGAACGATCGCGGACGTCTGCTCATTGTTCAAGGTGCCGCCGGCAGCGGCAAGACATCAGCTGCCCTCCAACGGATCGCTTACTTGCTCTACAAGAATCGGGAATGGCTAAAAGCCGACCAAATCATTTTATTCTCTCCTAACTCCATGTTTAATAACTACGTATCCAATGTGTTGCCCGAGCTTGGCGAAGAGAATATGCAGCAGGTAACATTCCAGGAATACTTGGATCATCGTCTGACTGACTCGTTTCAAGTTGAGGATCCTTATGAGCAATTGGAATTTTTGTTGACTGCAGCGGATCATCCCTCCTATAGCACCAGGACAGCGAGTATCCAATTTAAGGCATCGATTCGCTTCTTTGAGATCATCAAAACATACAGGCAATCACTGGAACGATCTGGAATGATCTTTAGAGGGTTAAAGTTCCGCGGGGAAACGCTCGTCTCCGCTAAACAAATCTCGGAAAGATTTTATAACACGGACACCACCTTACGTTTTCACAATAGGGTTGAAAAGTTGAAAGAGTGGTTATGTGAGCTGCTTGATGAAACGGAAAAGTCCGAGTTGAAAAAACCTTGGGTCCAGGAGGAAATCGAGTACCTTAGCAAAGAAGACTATCAAAAGGTATACAACCTATTAGAGAAAAAACGCGGCCATGCTGAAGATTCCTTTGATGATTATGAGAAAGAGCATAAAATGCTCGCGCGTATGATTTTTCGCAAGAAATTGAAGACATTACGCAAACGGGTAAAAGCACTTCATTTTATCAATATTAAGCAAATATACAAGCAACTCTTTGACGAACAAATACGGAATGAACTGTGGAATGAGGGTGAAACACCTGTCGAAAGGGAAATATGTTTATCAACGCAAAAAATGCTGGACGAAGGTAAACTGCATTACGAAGACGCGACTCCATTTTTGCTGCTGAAGGAGCTAATTGTAGGATTTCAGACGAATACTTCTATAAAATACGTGCTTGTAGACGAAGCACAGGATTATTCTCCATTTCAATTCGAGTTTTTGAAACGGATGTTTCCTTCGGCAAGGATGACCGTGCTCGGTGACTTTAACCAGGCGATATTTGCACATGCCAGCGAACGGGTGGATTTTCAGACTCTTACCAGTTTATACGGAGAAACTGAAACCGAGAGTATAACCTTGGATCAAAGCTATAGATCCACAAAGCAGATTATAGAATTTACACGTGAACTAGTTCCTGAAGGCCATCGAATCAAGGCATTCGAACGAGAAGGCGAGAAGCCTGTACTGACTCAAGTGTCCAGCCGAGATGAATTGCACCGCAAAATCGTGGCTAAAGTCATAGACATTCAAAGTCGTGAATATAATACCATCGCAATAATCTGTAAATCCGCTGCCGAAAGTGCCGCTGCATACGATGACCTTAGAATCCAAGGTGAATTTAAACTCGTACAGAAAGGCACAAATGAATATGAACAGGGTGTTGTTGTCATTCCGGCTTATTTGGCAAAGGGCATCGAATTCGATGCTGTCATCATTTATGATGCATCTATGCAAACATATGGTGATGAGAGCCTGCGAAGATTGTTCTACACCGCATGTACCAGGGCCATGCATAACTTACACATATATACGGTTGGCGAACCTAGTCCTTTCTTGCAAAACGATGCAGCGAAGCGTTTCCTTCTGACAGATTAACGCTTCCTTTTTTCTCCTTTCATTTTATTGTTCTTTTATCAAATACTATAAAGAATCTTTAGTAAAGGAGGAGAGGATTTGACTAACGAGAAAGAAAACAGATCCGTAAGACTCGATGGGGTGAACACGGGAGGAAGCCAGATGACTGGTGAATCAACAACTCAATCAGTTAATGATGGTCATTATCATTATCCAGGGCCCATGGAAGAAGGCTATAGTGGAAATACAGGAAGAGCGGTACAGCCTGACGGGAAAGAAAATCGCGATATTCCTCAGAACAAAGATACAATAAATTACACCCGTGCTTTAAAGTAGGTCCTTCATGTTTTGAAACCTGTGTAGACTTTGTTTCTATGCATGTTTTTTATTGGGTGATCTTTATAGAAACCCACCTCGTTTTTAATTTATAACAGTTCGGACATAATATACTTGGAGGTGAAGGAAATGAGTAAAAAGACAGGAAGAGGTCGTATCGCACCAAGTGTTAACCCGCAGGGACACGGAAAAGATGTGGAATTCTCCACTGAGCCAAAAAGCGATCTTGAAAACAAGGCAAAAAAGTCCAATACAAAATAAGCGCATTGGGAAAAAATATGGTCATACTTCATAAAGAATGCCCTTCTCTTAGACGAGAGGGGCTTTTATAATCTAGGCTGTTTTCGCATACTTTTTTGCCATTTACCAAGTAATGTGGTGTGGTTGATTTCCCCTCCAGATGCTTGCTTTCCGCGGGGCGGGCGGTGAGCCTCCTCGGCGTAAACGCCTGTGGGGTCTCACCTGTCCCGCTGCTCCCGCAGGAGTCTCGCACTTCCACTCCAATCAACCTTAAATTGTTTCGTTTTAAAAACAACAATCTTTACGAAAAGAGCCATAATCTATAAAGTTTTTGTCGATGAATCATCCGTTTCTGGAGCAGTGAAATGTGAAGGAATGGCAGGAGGCTGCCAAATCGATCATTAAAGAGCAGATGAAAGCATCAAAAGAGATGATCGCCTGTCCAGTCTGTCAAGGAACGATCCTGAACCATCAAAAAAAACTGACATTTGGTGATACAGACATTCGCGAGATCATCCTGCCAGAACTGGCAAAACTAAAAGCAATTGTAGGCAAGATATCGCACTTACGGATGATGTCTCATTCCTTCCTCGGGAAACAAAAGCAGCGTTGAAAATGCTCGAACTCAAAGGCTATGAAGTGGTCTTGCAAAATACCCTGCCATTCTGGGGCAGCATCAAAAGCAATCTCGAAGCAATCAGCAGCAAAAACCAGATCACCATCTGTGACTTTGCCGATATTAACGAAAAAAGAGAAACCATTATTGATAAATACTTCACCAATGACAAATATGCGGTTTATCAATGCCTTGAACAGAAAAAGTAAATAATGACAGCATTCTACAATTTTTTAGGTTTTTAAACTTTGCCCGTTGATTTCCACTCCAGGCACTCGCTTTCCGCGGGCGGTCCGTGAGCCTCCTCGTCGCTTTTGCGCCTGTGGGGTCTCCCTTGGACTCGCTTTTCCCGCAGGAGTCTCGTACCTTCCGTTCCAATCACTTTTTTTTAAAAATTTAGATAGAACCCCTTTTGTCTACGAACTAAAAGTCCGCTGTAAATTGCGGACTTCTGTTTGAATAAAAAAGAGGTTCAGAGTCCGAATAGTGAGTGAAGGTCTAATACTATGGGTGAACGGCCGAATACTATGTGGTTTAGATCGATAAACGGCGTCAATGGCCCAAGACAGTGCAGCTGGTCGAATAAAGTGCTCCGGTTTTTATCGTTTTTTACTGTAATCCTAATTGGATTGAAGAAATTTGCGACACTCCTGCCGAATAACTGGCTAGCCAAGACCCCACAGCCGCTTGCGGTGAGAAGGCTTGGCAGACAGTCGGCGGAAAGGGAGCGGATTTCTGAAATCGACCTGAACTTATTTAATAAAAACTGCAGGCAAACTGAATTTCATCGAGTTTGTCTACAGTTTGAAAGTCCGCCCTAAATGGCGGACTTTTTTATTATCTTACAGAATAACCTTCTTGATAAACGGGAAGGGTTATTGAAATCGTTGTTCCCTTATTTAAAAGGCTAGTTATATGAAGTGTGCCATTCATCGTTTGGATGGTCTTAACAGCTACCATTGATCCCAACCCTGTCCCTTTTTCTTTGGAACTGTAATAAGGTTCGCCAAAACGATTTATTTGTTCCTTATTCATGCCTACTCCATTGTCACTTATTTCGATAATGATATCGAAATTATTTATATAGGAAACAATACTAAGTTCCCCGCCGCCTGGCATGGCCTCTATACCATTTTTAATCAGGTTCATGAAGCATTGCTTGAAATGTTGAACATTCCCCCTGGTAATGCCTGGAGTCAACTGTTCAGATATAGTAACCAAATTCATGCTGGCCAATGGTTTTATCATTTCAAGTACATAACCAATTTCACGGTTAATTGAAATAGTATCCACTTTTTCAATTGCAGGTTTTGCAAATGCTAAATATTCACTAATAATGGATTCTGCACTATTAAGTTCTCTAACGACATGCTGTATATATTGTTCTTTCACTTCTTGCGTTAAATCAGGAGCCTTTAGCAGTTGAACAAATCCTTTCACAACTGTTAATGGATTTCTAACTTCATGTGAAATACTGGCCGCAAGCTGACTGACTACCTCCATTTTTTCAAGCCGTATCATTTGTGTTCGGATTAAAATGGCATCTTTTAAAATTTCCATTATATATACAGCTAAAGCGATAATGATAGGAGGGAGGATGATAAAGTAAAATACATACGCCTCCGTTATACGAAAATAATCAGACATACCGAGTGAAATAAGGCTGGTCAGTATTCCTAGAAACAAAATTAATAGGATGGAGCCATTTAGCTTATTTTTTCGATTGAAATGATTGAATTTGGAAGAAAATAGAGCCGTTATAATAAAGATAACGATATAAACAATTAACGTAAGGAAATTGAAACCATAAAAAGCAAACCTAAAAGTCAATATGATGACTAACAGCGCAGCCCCTACAGGCCAACCACCATAAAGTGTCCCTATTATAATAGGAATTTGCCTGAAATCGTGGACACAGTATTCATCTATATAAATAGGAAACTTCATACATAATATAATAGGAATGCTCATGCAGGCAGTAATAAGGGTCTTGCCATACTGACTTAACCTTTTGCCATGATCTAATAAAAAGAAATAAATCAAAATACTTACCAAGATATAAAAGAGGTTATTTAATATGTTTTGATTAATATAAATAAAATTCATAGGATTCTCCTGAAAAAGTAACCGTTTCGTATATTATACAAGAATAACAGTGAAAAAGAGAATCTTATTAAAGTAATTTATTTACAGAAAGACATGTAAATTCAGAAAAAGAGTTAGTTAAAACACCTCTTTAAGAAAAATGTATTTATTAAGGAAGTTTTTCGTTAGATTGTTTTAAAGGGAGATGGGAAGAGTAAGAAGCAATCATATGATCAACAAGTAGTTGATTTAAAAAAATATTTTACAGACAATACAGTGGATGAACAGAAAAAGCTAAAAGTGGGCTTCATACTTGCTAAAATGTTTGAAATTACAGCTTTCTATGAACTAAATAAAATCAATGACAATAGAACTTCCTTTACATATACAGTCACCAGTCGCCCGTTAAAGTGGTTTTTGAAATTACTTTTATTATTTGCCACCGATAAAGTGGTCGTTGAATTTTTAGAACGTGTCAAAAAGGTAGTTGAAGCAGAAACAGTTAGCTCATGATTTAAGTTTATTAAAATCTGCTGTATAAATCCAAAAGACCCTTCCGAAAGAAGGGTCTCATTTTTTTATTGTTATTACATTCAAGCGATAGCAAAATGTATGGGCTTCTGTTATACCTCAATCTCCATCCCGGTGTTCCGTTCTTTCGATTGGCGGTAAACGCCTTTTGCGACAGCGAGGTCAAAGTAAGCGGCACCAACCGATTTAAAGAAGGTAATTTCCTCTTCATTTTCCCTGCCTGTTTTGGTCAGCATTACAAGCTCATAAAGCTCCCCGTGAATATCATTAAACGACCAATTTCCTTGATTGGCTGCATGTATGAGTTCTCCTGCTTCATCCTTCACGCCCGCCAAATCGTCGACGATAATTTTAGCGGCGCGTGAAACCGTGGTATGATCCACTTCTTTCATATCCGGCAAATAAGATCCGACTCCGTTAATATGTGTGCCCGGCTTTACATCCTGCCCATTAAATACAGGCTCGTTCGAGCGGGTTGCACAGCAAATAATATCTGCTTGACGAACGGCTGCTGAAACATCTTCGTAAACTTCAAAAGGAACGGTTACTCCGAATGCGCGCAGCTTTTCACCGAATTTCTCCGCTTTCTCTCGTGTGCGATTCACTAATAAAATACGTTCAATGTCCCTTACGGCCAACACCCCGATTGCTTGTTCAAATCCCATAGCTCCCGTTCCGATGATCGTGAGAACCCGGGCGTCTTTACGAGCAAGAAGGTCTGTGGCAATGCCGCTCAATGCCCCCGTTCTGAGACGTGTTAAATAGGAGGCATTCAACAATGCTAAATGTTCGCCATTTTCTGCATCTGACAGCAAGATGACTCCTTGTGTTGTGGCCATCCCCCTTGAAGGGTTCTTTGGAAAAATGGTAACGACTTTGACCGCCGAAACTTCTTCAGATAAATCAGCGCTAGGCATGTAAAGTGCAGATGCCTCGTGTTGAGGGAAAGCAAGTACTGTGCGATGGGGGTTGTCTATTTTTCTAGCACCATGTGCATGCAATACCGCCTTTACATCCGCTATTGCGTCTTTCATTCCATATGATTGTTGAATTTCCTTTTCACTTATAACTAACATTCAATTGTCCTCCTTGAAGTAAAAGAACCATGGATTACATGGCTCTATTATTATGCGTTTCGTCTAATTTTTGATTGCTGCGATCCTTAACTGCCCAAATCGCTGCTAGTGACAGGACAGATGCAAAAATTATATAAATGGCGACAGGAACATAGGAGTTATCAAATCTATTAAGTAAAGCTGTTGCAACTAGCGGCGCTGTTCCTCCTGCCAGAGCTGCCCCGATTTGATATCCAAGCGTGATGCCGGTATAACGGATCTTTGCATCGAAAATTTCCGAGAACATCGTTCCAAGAACAGCTGTGATGGGAGCCCAAATAACCCCTAAACCTATCACTGTCGCAACGATTAATAGCAGGACCGATTTTTGCTGCAGCAGCCAGAAGTATGGGAATGCAAACAGTGCCATCCCAATCGTACCGCCTATGAACAGCTTTTTGCGGCCGATTGTATCAGATAAATTCCCCATGATTGGTATTAAAATCGTCGTTATAATGGTTGCAATCATGACGGCAGTTAATGTAGCAGTCCGAGAGAAACCGAGATTTGCAGTAGCGTATGATACGACAAATGTGCTGAAAATATAAAATGGCGCCGTTTCTACCACTTTGGCTCCCACGGCGATAAGCACTTCACGCCAATAATGCTTAAGCGTTTCAACAATCGGCAGCTTTGGAACTTCTCCGGATTCCTTTACTTTTTTGAAAGACGGAGTTTCATCAATTCCTTTACGAATCCATAGGCCAAAAAATACAAGCAAAGCACTAAAAATGAATGGTATACGCCATCCCCAAGTCATGAATGCGTTCTCAGGAAGCATTGTCATGATAGATAAGGCAACGGTTCCAAGCAGCATTCCTATAGTGACACCCATCTGAGGAATAGCTCCGAACAAGCCCCGTTTCTCAGCGGGAGCATATTCGACGGCCAATAAAAGCGCGCCACCCCATTCACCGCCAATTCCCAGACCTTGAACTAAGCGCAACGTGATTAATAAAATCGGCGCCCAAATGCCAACGGCTTGATACGTAGGCAGAAGCCCCATCCCAAATGTTGCAACCCCCATTAAACTAAGTGTTAAAACAAGTGTTTTCTTTCTCCCGATACGATCGCCAATATGGCTAAAGATCACACCTCCAAAAGGGCGGATGAAGAATGCTAAAGCAAAGGATGCATAGGCAAGCAACAGCCCGATTGTCGGATCCTCATTCACGAAGAATATCTGGTTAAACACGAGAGCTGAAACGGTCCCATATAAAAAATAGTCAAACCACTCAATCGAACTTCCGACTAAACTCGCGACTAAAATCCGCCGCATTTGTTTCTTCTCCATCTTGAGTCACCCCTTCAAAATTGAAGTATCACTTCAATTTGTGTTTTCTTTCATTTTAAATAATTACAAATTTTCTGTCAATATTTTTCGGTAAGCGATTAATGACGGAACATTCATCAAAACTTGTTGTACTGTATAATGTAGCTAGAGACTATGTAAAAAAGGGGGCATCTGTATGCCTTTTGATTCAATCGGGAAAAAAATGAAATTATTGAGGAAAGAGCGAAAACTGACATTAAAGAGTCTGGCTGAACAAACAGGCGTTTCAATCAGTTTTTTATCACAAGTAGAACGGGGAAAATCAAGCGTCACATTAGAGTCATTAAAAAAAATCGCTGATACATTGGATGTCAATCCAAGTTTCTTCTTTTCTGAGGACCGCTCCCAAGAAAATTCAGATTATAATCATGAACAATTTCATTATCAGAATTTATCCAGCGGCATTCGTGATGCTGTTTTTTCGCCCATACTTGTCACCTTAAAGCCAGGGGAAAACAAAGGAAGCGCTTTTTCCCATAGTGGACATGAGTTTATATTCATTATTGAAGGGAAGTTAACCGTGGAAATAGAGGGAGAGAGAACAGAACTCCATGAACAGCAGTCATTCATGTTCGATGCTCGAAAAGCCCATTACTGGTTTAACTTCTCGGATCAAATTGTCCGGTTTCTGGTGGTATCATCGAAATAACGGAAGTAAAGAACCAATGAATTCTCAAGTAAACCCGTTAACGAAAAATGTCAGACAAAAGGATAGATGTAAACAGGGATTCCTCACTGTTCATCTATCCTTTCTAACTGTTAATTTGTGTCTTTGCATTAGGTCCTCATTAGTTGATAGAATGAGTTGTGTTTCTTTGATGAAACGATTAATGAGGAGCGCTATGCTTACCTTTCAACAAATGGAAAGTGGGATTGTATGATTAACCTGCATCAAGTGAGTAAAAAATTTTCACAGTTTCAGGCAATTAAGTCTGTTACTTTAACAATACCTAAAGGTGAAATTCATGGAATAATCGGAGCAAGCGGAGCAGGGAAATCAACGTTGCTGCGGCTGATGAATTTGTTGGAGACCCCAGATGAGGGCGAAGTGGAGGTAAACGGCCAAAGGTTGACCACATTGAACAATAAAGCACTTCGAGAGGCACGGAAGTCGATTGGCATGATCTTTCAGCATTTTAATCTTGTGGCAAATAAAACGGTTTATGACAATGTTGCAGCCTCTTTAGAGCTGGCAAATTATCCAAAGAAGGAACGTCGGAGCCGTGTTGTAGAGTGTCTTCAATTTGTCGGGTTGGAGGGTGAGATTGAGAGATATCCTGCACAATTAAGCGGGGGACAAAAGCAGCGTGTTGCCATTGCAAGGGCATTGGCAAATAACCCGCAAGTGTTATTATGTGATGAACCGACCTCTTCCCTTGATCCAAATACAACCGCTGAAATATTAGACGTGCTAGAAAACATCAACAAACGCTTCGGTGTGACGATTGTCATTGTCAGTCATGAGCTGGATGTCATTAAAAGTATATGTAATCGTGTAACGATCATGGAAGGTGGAGAGATCTATGATACTATTTTAATCGAACCAACTGGGATTGAAAAAAGGGATAATCGTCCAGAATACTTCATCGAACAATTAACAGAGAATGGTGGGCTGGGTCATGCCTGAGATTTTAGTTCAATATGAGGCAGAAATTTGGCAGTCAATTGGAGAAACCATTACCATGGTTGGTGTGTCCATTTTAGCTGCGATTTTGATTGGATTGCCTGTAGGTACCTTGCTATTTCTTTGTAGGAAGGGGCATTTGCTTGAAAATCGGTGGGCTTTCTCGATTTTGAATTTATTTGTCAATATTATCCGTTCTTTTCCATTTTTATTATTGGTTGTTTTTTTAATCCCGTTTACAAGACTCATAATCGGCACAGCCATTGGTACTGCAGCTGCTTGCGTTCCATTGGCGATCATTGCCATTGCCCATTATTCGCGGTTGGTCGAGCAATCTTTATTGGATGTGCCAAAGGGTGTGAGCGAGGCAGCCATTTCCATGGGGGCTTCTGTTAAGGATGTCATCTTTAAATTTCTTTACGTGGAGGCCCGTTCAGGGCTTGTCCTCGGACTGACAACATCGATTATCAGCTTTATTTCCTATTCAACGATCATGGGAGTGGTCGGAGGCGGCGGTATCGGCGATTTTGCCATCAGGTATGGCTATCAGCAGTTTAAAACAGAGTTAATGATTTATATGATTATCATTATGATCATTCTAGTGCAGCTTATCCAATTCATTGGAACGGCTGTTGCCAGAATGATTGATAAAAGATGAATAATGGAGGGAAACATCATGAAAAAAATACTCTTTCTCATGGCAGCAATCATGTTGCTTTTAGTAGGGTGCGGAAAGGCGAATGAAGGAAAAGAGAAAGAAAATGCACAGGATCAGGAGAAGGAAGAGGTAACATTGAAAGTGGCCTCACTCATTCCCCCAATGACGGAAATCCTTGAGCTTGTGAAACCAAAGCTGGCAAAGGAAGGGATTAACCTGGAAATGGTTGTATTAGGTGATAATGTGCAGCCTAACACCGCACTAGCTGCAGGAGAAGTGGATGTGAACTTCTTCCAACACGTTCCATATATGGAGGAATTTAATCGAAACAAAAATGCCGAGCTAGTACCAGTGAAACCCATTTATTTTGCCAATTATGGGGTGTATTCCAAAGAATACGATTCAATGGATAAATTGCCAGAGGGCGCCGTTATTGCCATTGCAAATGATGTGTCGAATATCGATCGTTCATTGGCATTGCTGGCACAGCATAAAGTTATTACTCTAAAGGAAAAAAAGGGTCCATACTATACAATGTCTGATATTACGGAGAACCCTAAAAACTATAAGTTTAAAGAAGTGGATCTATTAATGCTGGCGAGAACGTATGATGAAGCAGATGCGATCGTGATAACACCTGCTTACGCTGCACCGCTTGGTTTGACACCAAAAAATGACGCTCTTCTCACAGAAGGCGTTGAAAATGACTTTGCGATTACATTAGTGGCACGCAAGGATAACGTGGATTCCGAGCCAGTCCAAAAGTTGGCCAAGGCCATGACAAGCCCGGAGGTACGCAAATTTTTAGAAGAGAAATATAGTGAAACGGCCATACCGGCATTTTAATTTTGAAACTAAGAAAGGGCTATTCCTTCAACGGGAATAGCCCTTATTTACGTATTGGTTTAACTTTGTGATCGCCCATCGTCAGCTACTATTAAAAATACTGTCCAATTCCCCTTCAATTCTTGAATAAATATAGAAACTCTTCTAAAATATATCTAGTCCATAATTTTACAGTGAATAAAAATATTACATATAAATGAAATCTAGTTATAAGAAAAGAAGTTGAAAGGACTTTCCATTATGTCGATGATTTACGAATCTCAAACACTAGTTTCTGCCATGCAAACGCGTGTCGGACAATATAAGGATCTTAAAGAACAGCTCACGGAATTAAAAAAAGGATTTGAGAGTATCGTTCATTTGGATGATGAGCTGCAGGGTCAAGGCGCAGAGGCCATTAAAGGATTTTACAAAGCACAGATCGATGTCGTGGATTCATGGCTTCGTCTGATCAATCGGCATGTTGCCTTTTTAAGTGGAATTCAAGGAGATACAATCGAGGCTAACCTGAGTGAAACCGTGGTTACAGTCCCTTTTTTAGAGGAAGAGCTGGAAAGCGCCAGTCGAAATTCAAAGGAAATGGTCACAGCCCAAAAAAATGACCTAAAAAAAATATTGGCTGGAATTGATGATATCATTCAGTTAGAACCTTTTTCCGATGATGCGTTCTTTGAGAACATGGAGAAAGCTGAAAGGAAACGGAACCAAACGATAGACAAAGTAAACGAAATCGATCATAAGTGGACGGCTGAATATGCCAAATCCGAAGCGGACCAAGCGGCAGTGGCGGTACTCATGGAACAATTGAAAGTATCCAGTACAAGAGGAGGAGTAGTATCCCCTCTCTATTTTAATGCAACAGCCTATAAAAATAGTGAAGCCTATAAAAACCTGGAAGTAAGGAAAAAAGAGACCGCGCAATATCTCAAGGTTAAGAAAGAGGAAGCTGAGAATCGCCGGATCAAAGAATTGAAGGCACAACTCGATCATGTAAATGATCCAGATGAGTTCCTCAAAACCGCCAAGCAGATCGGGTATGAAAACTTAGCGTCCACCCAGCAGCAATATGTCATGCAGCTAGAAGCGGCTAAGCAAACGGCAGACATTGCAAAAGGAATCGGCGTAGGCCTTTATGATGTAGGGAAAGACTTCGTGACAGGAGTTTGGGACTTTGTCACAGATCCTGGTGAAGTGGTTGAAGGTGTAGCAAATTCAATCATGCACCCGATTCAAACCTATAAATATATTTCCAAATCCATCTCCGACTCATATGAAAGAGATATGGTAAATGGCGATGCCTATTCGCGGTCTCATTGGGTAACCTATGCCCTCGGAACAGTCGTCACATCAGTGGTAGGAACAAAAGGCGCAGGAGCTGTAACGAAGACTGGAGTAGCGACAACAAAAGCAGCTGCCGTCAAAGGCGTTACGAAAGCAAAAGAATTGGCCACTATCCCTAACCTATTGCCATACAATCCTAAAAACCAACTGTCGTTGGCAGGGGGAGTACCTTATAATGTGGTTAATGGTGCGGGGTTAAAAGAACAGTTAATTACGATGGCGAAAGTGGAGTCTGAGGTTAGTGGTAGGGGTAGGTTAAAAGTAGAAGATAATTACTTTATAGGAACGTTGAAAGGGGAAAAAATTCATTTAAAAGGAGTAAAGGTAGAAGAAATTATTTACACTAAAAGACTTCCGGAAGAAACAGCTAAACTTAGGAGGGAATTTAATAGCTCTGTTAGAAAGAATTTCCTTAAAAAATTTGCTAACGACCCTGTAAGAGTTGAACATCTTAGAAAGGCTGGCTTAGGTGAAGGTGATATAGCGAGAATGAAGGATGGCCTTAACCCTAAAGGATGGCAAGTGCATCACAATTTACCTTTAGATGATGGTGGTACAAATGATTTCACTAACTTGGTATTAATAAAAAATGACCCTTATCATAAAGCGGTTACCAATGAACAAAACTCTCTAACAAGGGGAATGTCTCCTAGACAAAGTAAAACGATAAATTGGCCAATGTTTGAGGATGATGTTTACCCTTCAAAACGGTTTTAAAGAAAGGAAGAGTAGATATGCCCCAGTGGAAAGAATTGTTGATAGAAGTAGAAAAAATTGAAAGTAAATATGATAGTTCACTTAGGAATCCAGTATCAAGTTCAGAAATTATTAAAATGAAACAAACTATTCAGAAGAAACTAGGAAACATTATTATTCCTGAGTCGTATATTGAATTTCTAAAGAATGTAAATGGATTAGACTTTAATGGATTAGTAATCTATGGAGTTGATGAAACGCTACTTGATAACAAAGTAGATGAAGAGGTTCAGGGGTTTATTGAGACAAACGAGATTTGGTATGAAAATGATTGGCAAAAGCAATATATATTTTTTGGGGATTCTGATACTGCATGGTATTGTTATGATTTAAACGAGGGAGTATATGTAGAACTTGATAAACCCTCAGGAACTTTAATTAAGTCATTTGATAGTTTCGATTCTATGGTGGGTAATGCACTTGAAGCAAGCCTTCTGTAATTCTATACTACGAAAGTATTATAATGAAGGTCGCATGAATAGGTGCCATGACATGTTTACCGAAAGAAAGGCAAATGCGATTAACTAAAGAGATGACCAGTTTATTGTTTTAACATGGCTCTAGTTATATGCATTCTATTAACATGCAACTTATTGTTAAGCTAAAAAACATAAACGAAAAGCACTTGATTGTCTAATATAGGCAACAAGTGTTTTTTTGCTATTAAACCAAAACCATTCACAATAAATGGCCGATATCTCAATAGCATTTAAAAAAACACTAGTTGTAACAGGGGAGGGGGCAACTCTTTGTAAGGATGTAATGGTGCTCTTTTTGCATTACTGTTGTTATGATATCTAGTTGATGCTTCTAATAATGGTCCAATCTGATCCTCGAATAATTGATATCAGGAAACCGCCAGAAGGGTATACATGGCATCATCATCAAGATGGAGAAACAATGCTTCTTGTAGAAAAAGATATTCATGACGAATTTAAGCACATAGGTGGACAATCAAAAGTTAATGGAAAAAATAGTAAATAAGGAGTGGGCGAGTATGGTGAATATTGAAAAAACTCATGATAATCTATCTATCGGAAACTTGGAGAGCTTTGAGCAAAATCAAAATATAACCCTACCAAAAGATTATAGAGATTTTTTATTAGAATATAATGGTGGATATCCCAATCCAGGTATTTATAAAATATCTGATGAG
Source organism: Peribacillus sp. NPDC058002 (assembly GCF_042886655.1). Taxonomy (NCBI): domain Bacteria; kingdom Bacillati; phylum Bacillota; class Bacilli; order Caryophanales; family Bacillaceae; genus Peribacillus; species Peribacillus sp. NPDC058002. Next base: position 15,055 of record NZ_JBHVQU010000058.1, read on the forward strand.
TTAGGAGAAAGTATATTAAATATTTTTTATGGAATTGGTAGTATGTATGATAATTTAGAGAAGAAGTTTGATATTTTTGATGAAATATTAGAAATAGGATTTATTCCAATAGCAGATGACCCAAGTGGAAATCAAATATGCATTGGAATAAATAAAGAGTATTTTGGACAAATATTTCATTGGGCTCATGATGAGGAACATGATGAAATGGAAAATATGTACTTTTTATCAAACAATTTTAATGAATTTCTTGACAGTTTATACGGGGAACAGTGATTTTTTTAGTAAGCAAGAAAATAGTTTTTATTAGTAACTAAAAGGGAACTTTAATAAGTTGAGTCGTGGATTAAAAGGCAATAATTATACTCATACCTTGTATTGGCTATGGCCTTTCAAGGTTTTTCTTTTGTATGGAGCTACCTAGTGCCGAGTAAACAGCTTTTTATACAGAGAATAAGAATAAATCGCTTTAATCCTATGATGTTTTACCAAATAATATAGTACCTGCAACAACAATAATGATTCTTCTTCTGATTTTTGGAAGAAAAGAGCGTTAACTTGGACCGAAAGGGATAATGAATATTTAATAAGAGGAGAAGTTCCTAGCAAGTTTATAATAATTTCTCCAAAGGAGTGAGGTTATGTTCTTATATTTCCGTAATGAATGTTTGGGTGAAATACAGAATGATTATAAAGAAGGCGTGTGGTTTTATGGATCTATCATAGCCAATGAAAATATAAAAAAATATAAAGATTTTCTAGCGGCTCTTGTTAATGAGGAGAAAGAATTCAAGGAAGATAGTTTTAATGAAGATTGGCTGAACGATGATAATTGGTTTATTATTGATGAGCATCAAAATAAAAAGGGAATATATTTACCGGCAATACATGAAGATGGGGAGATAAATTGGCGGTATAGATAAGTTACAATTATGCCTTGAAAGCGTAGGTCTTTCAAGGCTTTTCTGAGTTAACCGTATTATTATGATTACCTTATAAATGGATAACACCAACCAATATATTTGAAAGGACTTTGAAATTCAAATTAGAAGGTGATTTTGGTGAAATATTCAGCTATACAGGAATTTATTAAGCAGTATGGCGAAGATGATGATTTTACAGGTGGAGTAAGTGAAGACAAAGTAAAAGAAACTGAAAATAAATTACAGGTCTCATTATCGGAAAGTTACAAATGGTTTTTAAGAAACTATGGCTCTGGAGGGATTTTTGGTGTAGATATAATAGGGTATGATTTAGTAGGTCCATCAGTAGTTGATGCCACTAAAGATTATCAGAAGTATTATAAATTAATTGACGGAATAGTGGTTATAGAAAATGTTGATGAATTTGCTTACTGTCTCGATACTAATAAAATGAAAAATGGAGAATGCCCAGTGATCCTTTGGGATAACCAAGAACGATATGGTTTTACCGCTGCTGATAACTTCCTAGATTATTTGATCGAACGCCTTGAATTGGCAAAAGAAGATTGGGATGAAGATGAAGAAGATTGGTAAAAGCTGAGGGTAATAGTTATTTATCATGATTTGTTATAAAGTATGGAATATTTGTATAAAAAGAAGTGGATAGAGCCTTTCGAAAATCAAAGGGGCTAACCATTTTTTTGTTCATTTGAAGCTATGGTACACCAAAAAAGGAACAAATCAGCTAGGCAAAAGAATTAGTCTCAATTTCTAACCTTTTGCCTTACTATCCTAAAACACCAACTATTGTTTGAAGGGGGGTTACTGAATGAATACAGAGGTATTAACAAATTTTATTAATGAAAATAAGGAATCAGATGACTTTACAGGTGGAGTGGATGAAAGACAAATCAATGTCGTCCAAAATGAGTTAGGGGTGGAATTTCCAGAAAGTTATAAGTGGTTTTTAACGACCTATGGTTCTGGTGGGTCATTTGGTGTGGATATTTTAGGAGTGGCTAGGTCAAATAGAGCTCCTGTTGTTGTTAACACGAAGAGTTATAGAGATTTAGGATTGGATAAGTATTTAGTAGTTATTGAAGATGCTGGAGAATATGTTTATTGTCTGTATACAAACAAAATGGAGAATAATGAGGCCCCAGTAATAGCGCGGAATAGACAAGGTGGACTTGATGACTACAATACAGCAAAAAACTTTTGTGAGTTTTTATCACAAAGGTTATTGGATGCAAAAGAAGCGTGGGAAGAAGATTATTAAAATAGATAACTAGAAGCAATTACAAATGTGACATGCCTTTTAGGTTTGTGTGGAAATTAATTGGGAAGTTAAAATATATAAGAAAACGTAGTTTCGAGAATTTGCATAAAAGGATGTGGTTATAAATGAATGATGATATACCTCTTAAATCAGAAACCCCAATATTAGGAACAGACCAAACTATGTTAGATTTCTGGCAATGGGGATTTTCAAAAATTTTAACAAACAACCTAAGGGGAATTTTTGCTGAGTTTTTAATTGGAACTGCTCTTGGCTGTTTAAATCAATTACGAGTTGAATGGGACGCATTTGATTTAGTTTATAAAGACATGAAAATTGAGGTGAAATCTTCTGCTTATATCCAAGCGTGGCATAAGGAAAAGTATTCAAACATCAGTTTTAGTATTGGGGCAAAAAAAGAATATGATTATGAAACAAATAAATATAGCCCTTCCATAAAACGGCATGTAGATATATATGTCTTTTGTTTACTGAAAGAGAAAAACTTAGAATTAATTGAACCATTAAATACGACACAATGGGAATTTTACGTTGCGTTAACTAAAGACTTAGATATACATTTCCCCAATCAAAAAACAATATCTTTAAATTCACTAAAAAAAATAGCTCAACCAAGTACCTATGAAGAATTAAAACAAATAATAGATAGTTTATCTTAAGAGTTTTTTTACGTCTTTTGGTGTTTTGGAATAATAACAATTAAGGATAATTATGATAAATAATATATAAGCAAAAATGTTCTTTTAAGAAATATGTATTATAAAAAGATAAAGACTTACTAAAACTACTTGATGAAGTAAGAATAGAATATATTTTCTATCTGATAAAATAGTTGAAGAGAAACCATCGCTTTTAGAAACATGTCAGAATACTGTATTATTGTTCAACGAGTTATTGAATATTTAATTTAGATCTAAAAAAATTCTTTTATTTAGATAACAACAGTCAGGAGCAAATCATGAGCATTGAGAAAAAGCTAATTGTCAATTCAGACAAGGGTAATTTATTAAATGAGTTAATCTCTTCTATAAATGAGTGTGAAAAGTTTTATTTTAGTGTCGCTTTTATTAATTATAGTGGTCTTCAGCTGTTGTTGGATACCTTTAAGAACGCTGAAAAAAGGGGAGTAAAGGGGAAGATTATTACTTCTACTTATCTGAATTTTACTGAAGCGAAGGCTTTAAAGAAAATAAATGAGTTTAGTAATATTCATTTGAAGATTTTTGAAACGGATAAGGCGATTGGTTTTCATACGAAAGCGTATATTTTTGAATTTAAGGATAGCTATAAGGTGATTATTGGTTCTTCTAATATTACTCAAAGTGCCCTTAAAAGTAATATTGAGTGGAATGTTGAGATTATTGCTAAAGAGGATGCTCAATTTCTTATAGATGTATTAAAGGAATATGATGGATTATGGAATAGTAGTGTCGTTGCGGATGACAATTTCATTAGTAAGTATGAAGATTTTTTGAGTAAATTAAAGGGCTATACAAATACACAGCAATTTATTTATGAAAGCTCTGAATATATCATTCCAAATAACATGCAAAAACGTGCGGTTGAAAACCTTGAAAGAATTAGATCGTTTGGGGAAAAGAAAGCTCTCGTTATAGCAGCAACTGGGACGGGTAAAACGTATATGTCTGCTTTTGACGTAAAGGGATTCAAGCCTAAAAGACTACTGTTCATTGTACATAGAGAGGAAATATTAAAAAAAGCAAAAGAGACCTTTGAAAAGCTCCTTCCTAATGAAAAACTGATATTTGGATTATTGACAGGGAATCAAAAGCAAAAAAATGCTGATTATATTTTTTCTACCATTCAAACGGTGTCTAAATGCTACGAGGAATTTAAACGAGATGAGTTTGATTATATTATTTTTGACGAGGCCCACCATGCAACAAGCCCTAGTTATCAAGCAGTACTAGAATATTTCGACCCACAATTCACATTAGGAATGACAGCTACTCCAGAGAGAAGCGATCAACAAAATGTTTTTGATCTATTTGATAATAATGTTGCCTTGGAGGTTCGTTTACATGAGGCTTTAGAGGATGAACTGGTTATTCCCTTTCATTATTTTGGTATTACCGACATTGAGGGAATTGATTTAAGTGATGTAGATATTGACGATGTAGCGGAGATAACGAAGAGATTAAAGGTTAACGAGAGAGTCGACTTTATTGTTAAGAATATGAATTTCTATGGCCATGACGGGGACAAAAGAAAAGGTCTAGGTTTTTGCGTAACCGTTGAACATGCACAATATATGGCACAAGAATTTAATAGTAGGGGTATTCAAAGTGTCTGTTTATCTGGAAATGACTCAGTCGAGCTAAGATCACATTATATAAAAAGATTAGAAGATGACCATGATGATTTAGAATTTATTTTCACTGTTGATATTTTTAATGAGGGTGTTGATATTCCTTCTGTAAATACAGTATTAATGTTAAGACCTACTAATTCTCCGATCGTTTTTATTCAACAGCTAGGACGAGGGCTTCGTAAACATAAAGACAAGAGTTTCCTAACAGTCCTTGATTTTATCGGGAATCATAGTAAAACGTTCTTAATTGCCATCGCTTTGAATGGTAGTCGATATTATGATAAAGAGAGCTTGAAGGTTGCTATTGCAACTGGCTTCGCAAATATTCCAGGTTGTACACATATTCAAATGGATAAAATCTCTGAAGAACGGATACTGGCGCAGATTGATAAGGAAAACTTTAATTCTTTGAAATATTTGAAGGAAGAGTACTTTGAATTTAAGAAAATGAATCAAGGTGAAATTCCTTTCTTATTAATGGATTATATGAAATTTGATGGAGCTCCAGATCCGATTAAGTTTATTAATCGCGAAAAAACATATTTGCAATTTGTAGCAAAAGTAGAAAAAGAGGATTCCTTGAAAAGGCTATTACTAGACGAGGCTTTTGAAGGAGTAATAAGGGAATTTTCGAGTAAGCTACCTTTAAAGCGAGTGTATGAGTTTGCGATTGCTAAATATCTATTGGATCATGAGGAGATTTCTTTAGAAACCGCAAAACGTGAGATATTGAAGTTGGTTAAAGAGGTAGATGAAGATAGCGTATTGCATGCTTTTCAGTGTCTAAATCAGGATTTTTATGATCCTGGTCAGAAAAAGAGGAACTTTAAGTTATTTACTCTAGACGATGGTCATTTAACTAAGACATCTTCTTATCAAAAGGTTCTACAGAATGAAGAATATAGACCGTATATCGAAGACCTTATTATTTATGGAATCTTTAGATATGAAAAGGAATTTAAAGAAGATTACTATGGTGTACCACATTTGAAGCTGTATGAGCAATATCAAATGGGTGATGCTGCATTATTATCAAATTATCGCAAAAGCCACAGTGCTTTTAGGGGCTCTGGTTTACTTTCGAATGGAAATGACTATTTCTTATTTATTGATTTACACAAGGAAGAAGATATTAAAGAGAGCATTAATTACCACGATGAATTTATAAACGAGCGCATTTTTCAATGGCAGACTCCAAATAGTACAGCCCCAAGTTCTGAGAGAGGAAAGAATATTGTATTCAACCAGGATAGAGGGATTCATTTACATTTATTTATTAGAAAGTATAAAGAAATAGATGGTAAGACAGAACCTTATATTTATATCGGGAAGGGTAACACCGTGGAGTATGAAGGGGAAAAGCCGATTACCGTTACAATGGAATTAGAGAATGAAGTTCCGTCTAGTTTATATACTGAGTTCACTAAAAGAGTATAGTCTTCTCATTTGAGAAGACTATTTTTTCCATTTATTAATTGTTCCACAGCTGGAATGTCAGCAGGGGCCCATTTTAGAGAGCTTAGATTCTCTCGCTTTAACCATATCAGTTTAGAATGCTCATTGGCAGTTGGGGTACCTTCAATGATTCTACATTTTATGGACAGTAGGTTAATGATGAATGTTTCATATTCATGCGTATTATCATTAAGGATTGAAGTCTCTGTTTCAACCTTACATTGTAATTCTTCATCAATCTCTCTTTTTAATGCAGTAAAAATATCTTCACCTTTCTCTACTTTTCCACCTGGAAATTCCCACATGTTCGGGATGCTCATAACTGGAGAGCGTAACGCACATAGTATTTCATCTTTTTCATTTTCAATGATGGCTGCAACTACTTTAACTTGCTTTTTCATGTTATCCTCCTATAGGTTTGCTATGATTAAATAATATCATGATTAAGTGGGGTTTGTTATAAATACAAAATTTAGGCAAGTGATATAATTGTAAGATAAAATTTGAAGGGGGCCCATTAATGCCAGTCCACAATAAATTAGTTCGTGATCGGATTCCTGAAGTGATTGAAGCTACTGGTAAGAAGTTTACAACGAGAGTGCTAGATGAGAAGGAATATATAGAAGAATTGAAAAAGAAAAGCTTTGAAGAGTTACAGGAGTATGTAGATACTGAAAGTAAAGAGGATGCGATTGAAGAGTTGGCCGATGTGTTAGAAATCCTTCATGCGCTCGCTGAGTATCATGGCTCCTCAATTGAAGAAGTAGAGGAAGTGCGAAAGAGTAAAGCGACTAAGCGCGGAGGGTTTAAGGAGAAGATTTATCTGATTGAGGTTGAAGATGAGTAAAGTCCATTTAATTACCAGTCAATTAGGGACACACCTTTTGAAGCAGATTGATTCTGCTTCTTCTATTTGTATTTTGACCTCTTTTGTGATGAAATCTGGTGTTCAATATTTGAGAGAAGCATTAAAAGCAGCTGCTGAACGTGGAGCGGAGATTAAAGTGTGTACTGGCGATTATTTGTTTGTGACCCAGCCAGAAGCATTAAGGATGTTGTTAGAGATTGATTCAAGGATTGAGGTTAGATTATGGAAGAGTAATGGGGTTTCCTTTCATCCTAAAGCATATCTATTTCAACAAGAAAACCAAGATAGCTTGTTTGTTGGCTCGTCCAATCTTTCCCGTTCGGCTTTAAGTAATGGAGTGGAATGGAGTCTTTCTGTTAGTGATGATGAAGAGGTATTTTCTCAAGGGCTGCATCTATTTTTAGAAACCTTTTATAGTGATCATACGATTTCTTTAAATCAAGAAACGTTAAAGAATTATGAAGAAAGCTATGAGAAGTTTCATATTACTAATCCAAATCTTCCTCAAAAGTGGACGGAAACAGAGGAAATGGATTTAATGCTTCCAAGAGAAGGTGATGAGTCTATTCCAACAACGGAGATCATTCATGAACCATCTGCACCATATGGGGAAATCTATCCTCGCTTTGCACAAATTGAAGCATTAGAAGAGTTAAATAAAACAATGGAAGAAGATTATGATAAGGCGTTAGTCGTAATGGCTACTGGATTAGGAAAGACATATTTAGCCGGGTTCTTTGCGCGCAATTTCAAACGGGTGCTGTTTATTGCTCATCTTGAAGAAATTCTATATCAGGCTAAGAAGTCATTCCAAACGGTTATGCCGGAAGAGAGCTCTTCTATTTATAATGGCAAGGTGAAGGAAAGGCATGGACAGACCATTTTTGCTTCGATTTACACGTTAAGCATGCAACGGCATCTTCGAGTGTTTGATCCTGAAGAATTTGACTTGATAATCGTCGATGAGTTTCATCATGCAGCGGCTGAATCTTATCAAAGAGTACTAGATTACTTCAAGCCGAAATTTTTGCTTGGAATCACGGCCACACCGGATCGAAATGATAACAAGGATGTATACGCTATTTGTGGTGGAAATGTAGCATTCCGCATGGATTTCCTTGAGGCTATACAAAGGAACTGGTTAGCGCCATTTAAATATTTTGGTGTGTATGATGATACAGATTATAGTCAGGTTACTTGGCTAGGAAATCGATATGATGAAAAGGAGTTGCTACAGCTTCAATTACGGGATGAGATGGCTGAAAAGGTATTGAGTGCATGGAAGGATAAAAGGAAGACTCGTACAATCGGTTTCTGTTCATCCATTAAGCAAGCAGATTTTCTTTCTGACTTTTTTAATCAAAAGGGCTATAGGGCAATTAGTCTGCATTCAAGGCAAAAAGACATAAATAGAGATGATGCAATAAGTCAGCTTGCAGCTGGAGACCTCGATATTATCTTTTCTGTCAATCTATTCAATGAGGGAGTCGATATCCCGGCTGTTGATACGCTTTTATTTGTTCGGCCGACCGAATCATTAACGGTCTTTACCCAGCAGATTGGTAGAGGGCTAAGACTACATGACTCTAAGGATCATTGCGTTATTATTGATTTAATCGGTAATTATCGAAATGCAGATGTTAAATTAAGTTTGTTTGATATAAATTTGAGCAAGCAAAAGACGAAAACCATTGAGCCGATTGTTTCTGAGTTATGCGATATAAAATTAGATATCCAGGTTATAAACCTCTTAAAGGAAATGGCGAAGAAGAAGCAACCTAGACGAGATAAATTAGTAAATGATTATCACATATTAAAGCAGGAATTAGGAAGAAGACCTTCCTATTTGGAATTGCATTTAAAAGGTGCCTCTGATTCCCCGCATTATCGTCAGGAATTCTCTTCATATTATGGATTCTTGGAATATGCTAAAGAGCTTTCAGAACGTGAATCTGAAATCTATCATCGGTATGAACCATGGCTAGTGGAAGTAGAGAAAACGGGTATGGCGAAGAGTTATAAGATGGTTGTTCTGTTAGCCATGCTAGATCGTGGAGAGGATAGTTGCTTCAAACCAATCACTTCTAAGGAAGTAGCACCATTCTTTCATAGCTACTTAACAGAAACAGAGTATCGAAAACAAATCGACTTTGCTGATAAATCCTCTAAAAAGCTATGGAACTACGATGAAGCCGGAGTTAGTAAGTTGATTTCGACTATGCCTATGTCTAAGTGGAGTGGAAGCTCTAAGGGGCTAATATCTTACGAAGCCGATATTTTCAAACTAAACTTTGATGTTAGGCCAGAAGATCAGAGGGTTTTGTTTAATATGACAAAGGATATTTGTGAATATAGACTTCATTATCACTTTGAGCGGAAGGCGAAATAAAAAAACATCCTTAAAAAGAGACATTCCTCAAAACGCTAAAAAAGCTCTCGATAAAGCAAAAGTTATGGAGTAAAAAATTTTATTAGGGGTTGATATTATGTTTTATTTACTTATTATTATAATGATAGGAATTTGCTTTCTACAATATAAAATGGTTAAAAAATCTACTATACTTGTGGGTTTGCTTTTACCTATCCTATTTAGTATTGCTTACATCTTTCTTAATTTTGATAATTTTCATATATACGTGTTAGTTTTTTGTATTATACTTTGGTTAATATTTTTTTGGAAAGTGCTCACTATTAAAAAAAGGTAAGAATAAAATAGGTATGGCACGCAC
>NZ_JBHVQU010000059.1:0-24086 GCF_042886655.1 Peribacillus sp. NPDC058002
AGGTCCATACATGACGGGACCGATGATATCGAATGCAGATCTGTATTTCATCGTGTAATGCCCCATTTCTGGCAATAATTTTTAAACCGTCTTTTAAAGGTGAATGAAGATCAAAAAGCGGCGTAATTACTATATTAAAATATTTTTATCATTTCTGCAATGAAAACCCTTTCATTGCATACCCCATATTAACATATATTACATAACATACCTACCAAAAAATCTTTATTATTTAAAATGACATTAATATTTGATTTTTCGGTATATTGAGATAATTAACTCCCGATCATTAAATTTGTAGAAAAGCATGAAAAAAGCAGCCACCAGGCTGCTTTCCCTTTTATCTCCGTTTTTAACTCGCCTTTTTCCCATCGATGGATTTAGCGGCACCCCAAATTTCTGATGCCCATTCAGGATGGTCGATGAATGGATTGCGGTTATTTTGCCAGTCATAAATGACATCATTGCGATGGCTTTCGAAATCGTCGACAGGATCGAGTTCATTCCATTTCAAAAGCGTCGATAGCTTTCCATGAAGCGGCTTCGGATACGTATTGACTGTATCGGATAATTCAAGATCCAGCTCGCCGTTTCCTTCATATCGGACGGCCATGTAAAATAACATCCTTGCTATATCGCCTTTAACATGATCTGGCGGCTCCCATGAATCTGAATCAAACTTACATTCACATCCACTATATGTTTGACCGCCCTCGTCGAAATCAAGGTGGCCCCGTTTACCATTCACTGTCACATCAGCGGGACGGAGGTGATGAAGGTCTGTCCCGGGACCTTTGCTTGTCCCAAAGTCACCGTGGGACTTTGCCCAAACATGTTCACGGTTCCATTGTCCGGCATTGCCCCCATTCGCGTTCTTCGAGATGGATTTTCCGGAGTAAAGCAAGATGACATTCTGTTTGTTCACCGGGTCTTCATCCGTTTCTTTAAGGGCATTCCACACTTGATCATAAGATAACATCGTGTGACCCTTAATGATCGAGTGCAGAACCGATTTCAATTCCGTTCCCGTTTTTCCTGCCGCCGTTTCGTAATAAGCTTCAAGCGGCATATCATTCGATACGGTCAACGTAAAACGGGCAACCGCTTCCGATTGCTGGTCCTCGGCCTTGACTGCGACAAGGTATGTTCCAGCTTCATCTGCAGGAAGGGTTAATGTCTGGCCTGTGACTGTACCGATAGTGGATGAAAAGGTAAGTTCATCCCCATCTGGGTCTGAGAAGTGCTCACTCAAATCGATGGTGACCTTTGAACCGGCTTTCACTTGAAGATTTTCCAGTTTTTTCGTTACGACTGGTGCATGATTTTCTTTAGGGGCGAAAGGGGAAGCAATCGCTTCCCCTTTCGAATCGACAAACTTGATATTCGATGTGTCGACACCTTCTGTTACCGACCACTTCTGTACGTTTTCAGCGCCCCTGATTTCTTTTACATTGGCGTTATCGATGATGACTTCCTTCACCGCCATGCCTCCAAAATCAATGATTGCACCTTCCTTATCCGGTTTTATCGTCACAGCAGCATTCTTCAGCCCAAGGCCTTTGAGTACAGCATATGAACCTTTTAACCAGATACCTTCTTCGATGTTGGATGTGTCGTCAAGATTGATCAAAACACTAGGTGAAGCAATCGTAAGTCTTTTTGTTTTAACGTTTGTTACATTATACGTTTTTTCCGGAGCAGGAGTTTCGACCCCGCCTGATCCAGATAAAGAGGTTGAGATCAGTACAGGATCATGATCGCTGGCCCTTCCATGAGCTTCCATGAAGGATGAGTTAATATGGACAATATCGACTTTTGTCGCCGAGGCAATATTATTCGATACAAGGATATGGTCCAGTACTTGTGAATTGCCTTGATATGTGTAAGAATAACGTTTTTCAAAAGGGACCTTCTCGATCATATTGGTTAGATCATTGCCCTTTAATGTTTTAAGCGGTGCCGAAAATTCAAAATCATTAAAGTCTCCAAGCAAGACAACATTCGCTTTGGCATCCTGTGACTTGATATCACTGACAAACCGATTGACGATGGAGGCAATTTGAAGCCTTTGCGTTTCACTTGATAGGACAGGAGGCTGGTTTTTGCCGAATAAAGGCTGGTCACCGCCCTTGGAATTAAAATGATTGGCCACCACCACTACGCTTTCGCCTTTAAATTCGAATTGAGCGGCTAAAGGCTTCCTGCTTGAAGTGAAGGCGGGATTGGCAGGCTCGATTCGACCAGGGTTCAAGGTAAGTTTTCCATCTTTAAAGGCAACGGACTGTGTTGCCGTTCCTTTCGTTCCTTCAGTCAATTTGACACGGTCGGCATTATATAAAAAGCCTACACGGATATTCCCGCCGGGTGCCCCGCCATCAAGTTTATCTTCTGGAGCAATATCGATGTATTGATATTGCGGTCCGCCCAGCTCTTTTATTTTGTCGGTTAACTTCTTGGCACTTTGAGCAGAATCCGTTGTCCCGCTATCCGTTGCCCCATCATTATCTTGCATTTCCGTTACGCCGATGATATCGGGTTGTTTAAGATTGGTAATGATGGATGTTGCGATCGTTTCGACTTTAGAGTTAGCTGTTTGAGTGGAAAAATTCTCGATATTATAGGAAGCGATCGATAGCTTATCAGCATCCTTCTCTAAGGATGTCACTTCCCGTGCCGTACCGCCATCCTTTAACGCAGGCAGCTGGGCTTTATCCGTCACTACCCTATAGTTGCTATATCCATAGCTGATGACACCCGTGACCGAGCCATCAAAGAAATCACCCGTTTTCGCTGCAAATGATTCATCATTTATATCCAGGGTAATTCTTTCAGGATTGAAATCCGTTTCCGTTATTTTGACGCCCCCAACTGCAGTCGTCGTTTCCATATTCCCTGGAATCACGACCAATTCACCATAGTCTTGAGGGGCGACCACTTTCGGGTTATATACTTGCACGAGCATTCCTTCCAGACTCTCGTAGAAATCGATGCCGTCTTCGCTCGGATTAAAATCTGTCAATCTATCATCATCGATGTTCTCGGACGGCGGAATGACATCTTTCCCAATGATGATCGGTTCTGGCATCGCTGCAGTGCCAAGCTTTTCAATCGTCGTATTGGTCAATTCAGTTGTTGGCAGATCCGTCGTTTTCATTTCAGCGTACCCTTCGATATACCACTCGGCGACTTTACCTGCCACTTTGACATGATCTCCCGCTTTCAGACCATGTGCTTTGTTGTACACAAGTATTCCCTCGGAAGTCGTTAAGTCCTTATCCGGGTTGGGATCTTGCATATAAAAATTATTCGCATCCTTTACATAAGTGACGACACCTTCCACACCTGAGACGAGTTGATTTTCATATGAAGAAAAATGATTCATCCCCTGAATGTCACGGATCTTCACCTCATTGGTTTTGGTAACCGTATAGGCAAAAGTGAAAACTTCCGATGTCTTATCGTTGACAGCGATTGCCTTGATTACAGTATCTTTCGTTAAAATGATCGGTTCTGTGTACAAAGCACTTGAAGACGTCGGTGCGGATCCATCAAGCGTATAATGGATTTTCGCTTCTTTCCAGCCAGATTCAAGTGATATTTTTGTATTTTCACTAACCATACCAGGGAAAATATCCGTGTAAACGGCTGGTTTGTTCACCAATTCATAATCTTCGATGCCACGCGGCTTCAACTGATACGTGTCATTGAACCTCGACCCGATCCCGGTTACGGAAATGACATCCCCCACTTTAAAGTTCCTCACGAAATCTTCATAAGTCGAACCGGTCCGGTTATCATGGCGAACGATAACAGATTTCCCTTCAGTATCTTCCGCCTTGAATTCGAATGTTCCGTATGTTCCCGATGCCGCCAATTCTGTAATGGTCGCTTTTTCAATGGTGACCAGCTCACCTTGTGTTTCCTCATTGACGCCAGATGCATCAATTTTTTGGATTTCAGGAAGTTCATTCCCGGAAGAAACCACTTTAAGGGAGGTTGGTTGGATTTGCAATTCCTTATTATAAGCGGATACTTTTCCGATTAAAGTAACCTTATCTCCTTGCTTTACATCTGCAGGCCACGAGGAACCATAAACATATAGCCCAGCCGTTTCATCTTGGATATAAAAGCCTTTCCCTCCCCAATAACCAAGTCCGGTGGTGACCACTCCATCGACCTGCACTACATCTTCAGTATTCGTGCGCGCCTCGGCAATGGAGTCAAGAACCTTCACATCAGGCTGTTCAGGAGTTGTTCCCCCATCGGTGATGATCATGTAATCCGTTGCGGATTTCAGCCCGGGTACTGAAAAATATTTTTCCAGCTTCCCCGTTATCGTCACCTGAGCTTTAAGTAAATCCGGATGTTCGACCAAATTCAATGCCGTTCTGATATTTCCGGCTGGAAGCTGGACAGGCATGATTTTCTTAACATCTTTTTCATCCGGACTATCCGCAATGCCTATGTTCGTACTTTCAGTAAAAGGCGATGTTTGCTGATAGCTTGTACCGCTTTTAGCTGTACCGACGATATATCCCTTCACCGTCGCCGTTCCGCTGTTATTATTTATCGCTTCCATTACCGATATTGTTCCTGCCGCTTTTGCAGCGGCTGCATTTGGCAAAACCGTTGACAGCACGATCAGCATGGCAAAGAAAAGCTTGCTTATCCCGTTCTTCTTCAAAATCTCAACCCCTCCAACTTTTTTTCACAGGCTCAGGAATCATTTGAATGCCGCTTAAAGAATGGTTTCGCCATTCACCGTGACACCGCTCATGCTCACGGTCTTACCGTTAAGTCCCGATAAATCCAAATTACCCTCGACTGTAACCTGTGAAAAAGTAAAGTTATCCGGAGGAGTTCCTGTTAATGTAAGATTCCCTTTAACCACTGCATTTTCCAATGAAGCAATATCCGTGATGTCCACAACTACATGACCTTCATGCGTTTTTGGGGCATCAGCCGTTCCGCCAAAGTCTTTGGCCATTACGACAGTCGGGTCTGTATTGCTCCCGGCAACATCTTTGATGCGTCCTTCGATGCTTGGATCGACAGTTTTCAGCCCGCTTACATAATCCCGTAAATTCTCCCAATCAGCGAGGCCGATATCCGTCACCCTTCCTTCTTCATAAGCCTTCTTGAAAACGGTGAATCCATCTCCGCCCTTGGCTGTAAAAGCATTGGTCGCCACGACGTATTCCTTCGCTGCATCCAATTCGGAATATGTTCCATCTTGTCCAAGGACTTCAACCTTTGTGATACGATTGCCTGCTTCCTTCGAACTGTCGTAACTGAATTTCATTCCGGAAACATGCAGGAAGCCGCCATTTTCCTTAGGAGCGAGGCTTACACTATGCTCTAATGCTTCATTGATTTCTGCTCCCGTAAGCTTCATCGTCGCTAACGTATTCCCAAACGGTAAAACGGTCAGGATTTCGCCTAAAGTGATATCGCCTTGATCGATGCCAGCGCGGATGCCACCGCCATTTTGGAAGGCTATGACCGTATCCTTATTGAATTCTTTCGCTTTACTTAGCATTCCATCCGTAATTAAATTGCCCAGTTCCGTTTCATTTTTACGAACACTCGGCTTCGTTTCATCCCCTGCATCACGCGGCGATTCCAAGGCTTTCACAGCTGTTGCGCCAGTCTTCGTTTCCTTCAGCTCCTTAATCTTCGAGGAGTAAGTTTCGAGCAATTTTGCCGCTTCGGCATCATCCTGTTTTTCAGAAAGCTTAATCAGCTTACCGGCTTGTCCGACAATCTTGCCATCCTTATCGAAATTCACATCGATCGTTCCTAAATAGTCGCTATACTGATATCCTTGAACGATGACAGTCGGCTCTTTCGTTTTCCCTTTATCATCTTTGTCCACAACAACGGGGGCGTCTAACTGCGTATGGCTATGTCCGCCCACGATCACGTCTATGCCCTTGACCTTGGCAGCCAATGTTAAATCATTGTCATAAGCCGCATTGTCATCGTAGCCGATATGGGACACGGCAACTATCTTATTGACTCCCATGCCTTTGAACGCCTTGACCGCTTTTTCGGCTTCTTCAAGATAGTTTTCGAATTCTATACTTCCAGGACTTGAAATATCTTTCGTCTCTTCAGTTGTAAGCCCGAAGAACCCTACCTTTTGGCCATCCACTTGTTTTACGATTCCATTGTATATCTTCCCTTGCTCTGGCTTACTTGAAATCAAGTCCGAGAATAGCCCCTTGAACTTATCATCTTTGGAGAAGTCCACATTCGAGCTGACAAATGGGAACTTTGCCCCTTTAATGAAGTCAGCCAAAGCTTGATGCCCTTCGGCGCTTGATCCCAAATCAAACTCATGATTCCCGAACGTCATGACGTCATATTTCATTAAATTCATGAAGCGAAGATCGGCTTGCCCTTTGAATTCATTGAAATAGAGAGTTCCCGAGAATACGTCACCAGCATCCACCAAAAGAGCTTGCGGCTTACTCTTGCGCACTTCCTTGACAGCCGTCACCCTTTTTGCCACATTGTCCAAGTGGGCATGCGTATCATTCGTATGCATCAAGGAAAGGGTGATCGCCTTCGCTGGATTTTTCAAGGCTTCTTCGGCTGCAGCGACTTTCTTATCCGCCAATGCCATTTTCGAAAGGAATTCCTTTCGGTCCGACTCCTTGATTCCATTTAAATTAATGGCTGCTTTCGCCTTTTTAGCCGCGTTTATCTGTTCTTTCGTTTTAAGTTCCCCATTGGCAAGAGCTACATAGGCATCGACCCGTTTTGCCACTTCTTTTTTCTTTTCAGCATAGACCGCTTCATCATACTTACCTTTCACTTCTTTAACATAGGCGTGTATGGCTTTTCCAAGCTTGGATGTTTTGCTGACCTTTTTCAACTGCGAAGAAACGGTTTGCATCCGCTTGTCCGCGGTCTTTAAATCACCCTTCTTCACCAAGTAGTCAGCTTTTTCATAGTAGTACGGAACTTTCAGGTCACCGTTCAAAGCCGTTTTGGTCGATTTGGTGAATTTATCGTATAAGAGCTTTTCGATTTTCGCACCGTAAACGGTATCTTTAATATCTTTATCTGCCTTTTTCACGGCTTTATCCAGTGCTTCGTATTGAGTTCTGATATCAATTGATTTCTTGGCAAGGATTGCATTCGTAAGGGCGCCAATCGATTTATCATGTGCAGCTTTTGCTTTCTCAGCCGCTTTAAATCCTTTTACATATCCTTCAGAACGAGTGATGTACTTATCATAAGCTTCGATTTCTTTATATTTGGCATCTTTTTCTTTTTTGCTTAACATTGATTTTTTAATGGTAGTGTTGATGTCCTTTTTTGCTTGTTTTGCAGATTTGATTTGTTTTTCAACAGTGGACACTGAAGCGAGTTTAGAAGTGTAGAAATAGGTATCGAATGGTTTTTTGATGACTGCCTTGGCCGTTTTGATTTTACTATTCAAGCTAGTGGCAGCATCAGAAGGTGCCGGCGCTACCGCTACGATCGTTGTCGCAGCCATTATGGTAGCTGATGCAATTTTTACGAGTTTCTTTTTCCCCATTATAGTTAATCCCCCCATAAGTTATATACTGACATAACTTTCTGCTAACTTATCCATAGAATTTACACACTTTTCCAAAAAAATGAATCCCGACATATTTACTTATCCATACACAAATCCACCCTACTTTTTTCCTCTAAAGATCCGTGTATCTCCTATATTACAACAAAATAATCCAGTTTTAAAACAAATTTACAATACTACATGGAATATTAACAGAATATTATCATTATAATCACCCTAAAATACCTAGTGGCTAATTGATGATATATCAATAAAATTATTTAATGGTAAAATAGAATCAGTTTTAACTAAATCTAAACTTAGGCTTTATACCTAATTGCTGAAAAGCAATTTAAATCTCTCCCAGACTGCAGACAATGTCGAAGAAGTCCAGTTAGCCTCCCGTTTGTTCTTTAAAAAAGTCCAGTTGGGAAACCGGAGCTAATACCGGATACGTTCTTTTCTCGCATGAGAGAGGAATGTATTCGACCTTTCCAGCACTTTATACGACCTTCACCGTACTTTATTCGACCTTCACATTCTTATGGGTGGATTCAAAAAAAAAGAGCATCAGTTACGATACCCTTTTCGATCTTAATGCTTCAAGAAAGTGCCTTGCCGATACTCAAGATATGCCTGATCGATTTCCTCTTCAGTATTCATGACAAACGGTCCGCGGGCAACAACAGGTTCCATTAACGGTTCTCCTGCATATAAAACAAGTCTTAAAGGTTCTGTCGCCGTTATATCAACTTCACTTTCCCCTGATTCTTTACAAGCACCAAGCCATAAGACCTGTCCCTTTGAAGCTCTCACTTCGTTGTTACCGAAGATTCCGCTTCCTTCTATTAAATAGATGATACCGTTGTAGCTTCCTGGTAAATTCTGTGTGACCGATACTCCAGGCTCCAGGACCATCTCCACCATCGTCACGGGAACATGGTTTTTCGTTGTCGAGATAACATCCTTGGATGATCCGGAGAAGACGCGGATCAGTGCTCCGTTTTCTTTTCTGACCGGCATATCCTTTGCCATTAAGTTTTGGTATCTTGGTGTCGTCATCTTTTCACTCCGGGGAAGGTTGACCCAAAGTTGAAGGGAATGGGCAGTCACACCTTCGGAAGGCACCTCATTATGCACAACGCCGCTTCCTGCTGTCATCCATTGGACATCACCAGGTCCAAGTATCCCTCCATCACCGGTATGACTGTCATAGTGCTCGATCGTTCCGTCAATGACGAATGTAACGGTTTCGATTCCCCTGTGCGGGTGGATATCGAATGATCCCTTTTGAAATTTATCCTCCATCATTAAAAGGAACGGATCACTCTTTTCCCAGTTTCCTGGTTCTATGACTGGTCCGGCCGTATGAATCGGACTATACCTTTGAAGCTCAACATCTTTCACTTCGACAATATCTCGTTTAAGATTATATTCACTTTTCATTACTCCATTCCTCCCTTAAGTTACTAGTAAACTGATAGTCATTATGGCTGCCTGATCCAGTCTTAGGATTCCTCCTGGCTGGGATTAGGCACTTCCCTCTGTAAACTATGTCTATGAATCTTTATCATCATCTCATGCATGCGCTTCTTTTCCTCATCATCCAATACATCGAATAATGAAGCTTGGAAATCGGATTGAATAGGCATGACCTTTTCCATTAACTCTTTCCCTTTTTCCGTTAATGAAATATATTTAACCTTCCATTGTTGATTACGGACGATCAAGTTCTCTTTTTCCAGCCTTGTCAGCATATGTGATACGCCTCCACGGCTTATCGTTAGGTGCTCCGCTAATTCGATTTGTGAAACAGGCTGATGGATAAGCACTTGTGCCAACATATCGAATTGTGCAGCAGTGACGCCGAAATGCTGTAAGTGTTCATTCGAAAGCTGATTGCTTCTTTGATAAAAACGAACCATTCGCAGCCAAATCAGCAAACTCAATTTGTTCTCATCAGAAAATCCCCGTCTATCCATGTTAAGCCTACCCCCCATCTTTGGTGCGCTATCAGTTTACTAGTAATTTGATAACAAGTCAAATCGTTGGGACTTTAACTTGTTGAAGCAGCAGCATCCCCAACAGGCAGACCATACCACCAGTCAATCTAAAGGGGATATTTACTTTGCAAAGATATAATAAACAGAACTACAGTACTCCCTTTTTTTTTAGGTTGGATAATATAAGATCATGCTTAATCGAGTTATTGTTTCCCCTGAATTATGGTAGGCATGCGGCCTGTCAGCCTTGAATCTGATAGAATCACCATTCCTTACTGTATATTCTTCGTTATTTACACGTACAGTCAGTTCCCCTTCAAAAACAGTTATGTACTCTTCCGTTCCTTCCCTATGCGAATCGGAACTTAAGAATCCACCTTTTTCTATCTCGACTGAATATACTTCAAAGCGCTTCTCATCTTCAAAGGGGAAGTGGGGATAAACTCGATATTTGCCGTTATCTTCAGATAAAGTTTGAATTTCACTTTTTAAAACGATTTTTGTATCCGGCTGCGGGCTATTTATTAATGAAGAAAATGAAATCTTCAATCCATTGGCTATTTTCCAAATGGTTGTAATCGTAGGGCTCGATCCTCCCCTTTCTATTTGTCCGATCATCGTTTTACTTACTCCAGTTAATTCTGCAACCTTTTCAAGACTTAATTTCTTACTTTCCCTGATGGCTTTTAAATTGTTAGCAATAATAAAATTTATTTCTTCCATAAAAATGCTCCTTATTTACAATATAACGTCGGCATTGTACAATAAAAAGGAAGTCGTTATAATGTCATTTTCGGTCATTATAGCATACAAAGGAGAGTCAACCATGCATTTACTATCTTTTTTGTTATTTGTTTTCGTTACAAGTTTCACTCCAGGTCCAAATAACATCATGGCAATGTTATTTGCAAACAAGTACGGGTTAAACAAGACGATTAAATTTTGTTTTGGGGTAGGCGCCGGTTTTTTTGTAATCATGCTATTGTGCAGTTATTTTAATGTTTTGCTTGAAAATTCCATCCCGAAAATTGAATTTATCATGACTATCCTAGGTGCAATCTATATGCTATATCTGGCCATAAAAATCATTTCAAGTTCAAATAAAGTTAAGGACGATAATGATGACAAGAACAACAGTTTTATAGCGGGCATGCTTTTGCAATTCATAAATCCAAAAGGCATTCTTTATGGCATCACGGCCATATCGACCTTCATCCTGCCTTACCACTCTTCAAATTTCAGCTTACTATTCTTTTCATTATTTCTAGCTTTTGTCGGTTTTATGAGTACGTTCTGTTGGAGTATGTTCGGTTCGGTTTTCCAAACGTTTTTATCAAAGTATAGAAGTCAGTTTAATGTTGTCATGGCTTTGTTATTAGTGTATAGTGCCATTTCGATTCTTGTACACTGATTAAGAAGGAGCGCCGAGTTGTAGCCAAAAAAGATTCCAACTAAATCTTAAAACAAAGGTAATTGGAATGGAAGGTACGGGACTCCTGCGGGAAAAACGCGTCCAGGGGAGGCCCCGCGCATGGCAAAGGCTAGCCGGTTATTCGGCAGGAGGGTCTCAAATTTCTTCAATCCATTGAGGGTTTGCAGTTGAAGGGATAGATAGTTTTTTCATGCCTCCCCCTGCATTAAATGTTTAAGCTCCCTTCGAATATTGTCACGGCATGGCCGGAAAGTTTAACTGTGTCTGCCTTTACTTCAACCTTCAATCGTCCTCCTCTTTCCGATGCCTGATAGGCCATGAAAATACTTTTGTCCAGCTTTCTTTTCCAATATGGTCCCAGGCAACAATGGGCCGAGCCCGTTACATGATCTTCGTCAAGGCCTTGTGCAGGGGAAAAGAAACGTGAAACGAAATCATATTCACCGCTATCCGATTGACTCGTTACAATGACACCCCGAATCGGCAATTGGGCAATGGAATCTATATCCGGCTTTATATTCCTTACGATTTCCTCTGATTGAACTTCGACTAGATAATCCCATTTGTTTTGTCCAACATACGCAGGCACAGCCCCTAAAGCTTTTATCAGTAATTCAGGGGCAGCAGTCTCCTGCTCGATTAATGACGGGAACTCCAATTGAACCATTCCATCAACGAACCTTGCAGTGAGAAGCCCGCTTTTCGTCTGATAGACAATTGGTCGATCTCTTGGCACGTATCCTTTCCCCCACAAAAAGAAAGAACTTGCCAGCGTCCCATGTCCACAAATCGGGATTTCAATGGAAGGTGTGAACCAGCGCAACTGCCATTCAGCTTTATGAAGGTGAATGAACGCAGTGACAGGCATATTAATCTCTTTAGCCATTCGCTGCATCCACTCGCTGTCACTTTCCCCGGTAAGAAGGCAGACAGCAGCAGGGTTTCCTTTAAAAGGTTGATCTGTAAACGTATTAATGATGGTTAATTCCATTAAATGTGCCTCCAGTAAGTAATATTCTAGTTTCCTAATTCCACAATGAGGAGCCCATTTCCTTTAGGGAATTACAATTCCCTTGTTTTTAAAGAGTTCTCTTTATCTCATTAAAATGAAAAAGACCACCATATGGCAGCCTGATTCTATCATTCATAAGTTTCAATATGGCACTCTCGATTAAACCCCATTATCGACTCAGGTTCCAAATTATTTTTATCTTTGTTATAAAAAACCGGTAATTCTTGTAGTGCATTTCGAAATCACTAAAATAGACAGCTTTATAAAAAAAGCCACCGCTCACTATGTTAATTATGTGTGATCCACCTTGCTGTAAAAAACATCCTACCGTTTCCGGACAATAAATGTATCCCCAAGCAGTTCCCAATTCTGGGGAAAAGGATAACCAAGTACCCAATAACTGAGGCCCCTTGACCTATAAATCTTCACCAGGTCGAATTTTGCTTTAGCACTGCGTGCGTCCTCAAACCAAACTTCATGTGTGCGTCCCTGATTATCTTTGTACCTATAATAAGGTGATTGGGCTGTCTCGTCATATTTTATTTCTACATTATATTGGACGGCGCGTCTGATGGCTTCCTGCATGTCGAAAGTCTCTGCTTCCTGCCCCTCTTCATGAGGAATAAGCCAGTCCCGTGCATAAATTTGAAATCCTATGAAGATTTTATTTGTTGGTATAGCCGTTACGGCATAGTCAAGGACACGCTTTATTTCATTAATGGGAGAGATTGCCTGTGGCGGCCCTTTTCGGTAACCCCATTCATATGTCATCAGCACTACGAAGTCAAGCAGCCGTCCGTGAACTGGATAATCATGTGCCTCCACTAATAATCCCTTTTGATTGGCGCTAGTTTTTGGGGCAAGGGAGGATGATACAAAGTAGCCCTCAGGATGCAATCGATCCACTGCTCTTTGGAGAAAGCGATTATAGGAATCACGGTCCTCTGGTGCTACACTTTCAAAATCGATATTCAATCCACGGTACCCTTTATTTTTCATCGTTTTTATGACGTTGGTTAATAATTTTTCCACTAAACCTGAATCGGAAAGTATCGTATGCGCAAGCTGTGTTCCCGCTTCCGTGGCGGAAAAATTCGTTATGCACATCATGGGTATGACGCCAGTTGCCTGTGCCGCCCGTATCGTCGGGGTGTCATCTATGACTTCTAAGCTGCCATCATTCCTCATTCTATAACCAAATGGACTTACGTAGGTCAAATCGTAGGCTACATCACGTACCTGCTCCGCCCCGGCTTGCCCGTAAACGTTTGTAAAACCATTGACCTCAATGATGGGCTTTGGTTTTTGGGGAATCCTTATTATCCGTCCGATGTGAATATTGGACGGATCTGTAATCCGATTCATCTGCATAATGGCTTGAACGGTCGTTCCATAATGTCTTGCTATATCATAAAGAGTATCCCGTTCCCTTACAGTATGATAAATAACCGGAATGGTTAGTCTCTGCCCTGGATAGATAGCAGAAGGGTTTGTGATGCGATTCGATTGCATGATTTCCTGTACCGCAGTTCCAAACTGATTTGCGATTTCATTTAGAGTATCCCCTTGCTGAACCCTGTACTGAAGATAAGGTTCAGGAATCAAAAGTGCTAGGCCAATCACCAGCTTATCTGGATTTTCAAGGCCATTGACCCGAACAATCCGGTTGGTACTGACACCATATTGCTGGGAGATTCCCCACAAAGAATCCCCCCTATTCACCACATGGATTTTCACATGCACTGCCCCCCTTTCCTTTAAAATATTCCCTTCATTTTATTCCCTGGATTGCCCTAATATGTTTTTTGCGTTCAACATTCCAGTTTTCTTAGTTTTTTCGCTCTTATTGCTTATCATTTTCGTTCCCCATTATGGCCCGGATTCTTTATCTAGAAAAACGAGGGAGTACTTCAATAGAGGAAAAGAGGTAAACAAATCCCCAAAGACAGGGACATTACATCAGTCCGACAAAGAGATGTTACATGCAAAGCTTGTGATCATTGACTAAGGATAATCTAGTCTTGTTTTTAAAGAGTTCTCTTTCTCATTAAAATGAAAAAGACTACCATATGGCAGTCTTTCTTATTTCGGTGGTTTACCATTCCCCCAACATTCCTTGTCCATATTTATTTCTTTATGAACTCTGATTCCAAACGATTGTTTACGTTTTTATAAAAGTCCGGTAATTCTTGTAGTGCATTCCGAAAGGTTAATAGGATCTTATCGATTCCGATCGCTTGAAGTTCCTGGATTTTGATTGCAACCGATTCGTAACTGCCGATTAGCCCTGTCCTGAATCCCTCATTATTGGCTACAAAATCACTAATTGAAGACGCATTTTTCCACATTCCTTTTGTATCTTTACGGTTTTTGAACTGTGCTATTGCCGTATCGTCTGCTCGATGGATAATATAAAGATATTCGCTTTTTGCCTCCTCTTCCGTTTTTCTGGCAATGACAAAAGCATTAACGGCAAATTTCACTTCACGACCATGCTTTTGTGCTACAGCCTTCACATATTCCATTTGTTCCTGCAACTCTGCTATGGAAGCCCCATTCATAAAGTAATAGTCGGATAATTCCCCTGCCATCTCTTGGGAATCCCGTGAATTCCCGCCTTGATAGATTGGCGGATATGGTTTTTGAATAGGTTTCGGTGCCAATATAGCATTATTGATTTGATAATAGTCTCCTTGATAAGTAAAATGATCGGTCGTCCACAATCCCTTTACAACCTCCAGGTACTCCCTTGAACGTTTATATCGCTCTTCGTGCTTAATCCATTCTATCCCAAACATTTCTTGTTCTTCTTTAAACCAGCCGCTGACCAAATTAATATGAAATCTCCCTTTTGAGATAATATCGATGCTCGAACCTACTTTAGCGAGGGTTGCAGGATGAATGAAACCTGGTAAAACCGCAGCAATGAAATGAACGTTTTCGGTATCCCCTGCCAAAGCCGCAATAACCGATAAAGGATCCAGTTGCCCCCTATCCGCCGAGCTACCTCCAATACTGCCAACATAGCGAATGGCATAAAGGATCGAGTCAACTTGTAGCTGGTCTGCCATTTTCGCGAGTTTAAGATTGTATTCCATACTTCCATCCGTATTTTGTTCTACGTTTGCCCGTAAGAAACCACCGGATAAATTAGCTCCCCAGATTGAAAATTTCATATCCTTCCCTCCTTGTTTTTCAGGATCTTCCTGCTCATAAAACCTTTTCTCCAAATAATGGCCGCACCGTTCTCCCAAATCTTTCTGCCTCTTCCAAGTGCGGAAAACCCGATAGGATAAAATGCTTGACGCCAATATCGATATATTCCTGCAGGCCTTCCCTCACTTGTTCAGGGGTGCCTACGATGGCTGTACCTGCTCCTTTTCTGATTTTCCCGATTCCCGACCAACCATATCTTCCAAAACGTTCCTTGTTCTTCGTTAATTCATTCATCCGCTTTTGAGCCACCGAATCCGTCGTTTCATAGTAATGATTCATATTCCCCAAAGATTCCCTGCCCGCTCTGCTTATTATCTTCCTCGCTGCTTCCCATGCCTCATTTTCCTCGTCCCGAACGATCACATGAATCCTGACACCATATTCCAATTGCCTTCCATACTTCCTGGCTCTCTGTTTGACATCATTGATTTGTTGTTCAATTTGCTCCGCTGGTTCTCCCCATTGCAAATAAACATCGGCAGATTTCGCGGCAATTTCCTTTGCTGCATCGGATGAACCGCCAAAATAAATCGGAATATTCGGACTTTGGCGGATACTTGGATTCAATACCCCATCGCTGATTGTGAAATGGTCTCCTATATGATTCACTTTTTCTTCCGTCCATGATTTTTGTACCACATCAAGGAATTCACCTGTTCTGGCATATCGCTCATTATGCTCAAGGAAGTCACCATCCTGCCCCAACTCTTTTGCCGAACCTCCAGTGACTACATTGACAAGCATTCGCCCTTCCGAGAATTGGTCAAGGGTCGCGGCCATTTTTGCGGCAACCGTAGGAGCAATGAATCCTGGGCGAAAGGCGATCAATGGCTTTATCGTTCTTGTATGATGAATGATGGCCGAGCCCACTATCCATGAATCTAGGTAAGGAATGCCTGTTGGAATCAAAACCCCTTCAAAACCAGCCTCTTCTGCAGCTTTAGCAACATTTACCAGATAATCCAAAGTGGGTTTCCTCTGTGGCTCGTCTAGTCCTAAGTATTCCCCATCGCCATTTGTAGGCACATACCAATAAAAATGCACAGACATGATAAAACCTCCTTATTTTAAAATCTCATAAGCATAATCCACGAGATTCTGCTTTTTTTTATAATTGGTGTACTGTGCAGCGTATGTTCTGACAGGATCACCGGAATAAAATCGTTCATATAATTCATGCCGTGATGCAAGCGGACTCCCTAATAAATCCCACGACAGTTTAATTAATCGGGTCCTATCCTCGGCAGATGTTTCTGTACCCTGGTAATACTCTTTTAACAAAGGACCTATGGGACCTTCCAATTCTTTCAAGCTGGATGGGACCTGTAACAGTCCTCCTGCCCCAATTTGCTGGATGATTTCCAATGCCCTTGGGTAGAATCTCGTTCCCAGATTTCTTGCTGTCGTTAAAAAATCTTGATCAGGAAGCATGATGCCATTATGGATTTTCGCTTTATATTCCGAAGCGAGCAGTAATGCCTTAATGGTTTCAAGCTGGATGATCAATTCTGCAAGCTTCTCCTTCACATGTAAAAATTGTGTAGCCCCAGCCGTTTCCGCCAATTCATTTCCGATTGCTGCGACACTTTCCAGTTTGCTGACAAGCCGTACTACAGTTTGATGCTGGCTAAGCAGTGATGAAGGGGCATCACAACGAAGCTTCCATGCAAATTCAGGGTCCTCTTGAACAAGCACCCGCTCCCAAGGGATGAATACATCATCAAAAATCAAGACGGCGTCCATTTCGTCAAAACGTGCACTTAGCGGATGATCCTCCTCTCGTTCATCAGCAAACGACTCCCTGCAAACGATATGCAAACCTTTGGCATTGACAGGAACGAAGAAAACATTTGCGAATTCACGTTCATTTTCCCCTCTCTTGTGATAGGAAAAGATTAAAATTTCATCAACATATGGAGCAGCTGTCGCAATCATTTTCGCACCGCGAACATAAATTCCCTCTCGATTTTTTCGGCTGATATGTACAATCCCCGGTTTCTTTTCCCCAGCTGTTTTTGAACGATCCTTTTGTGGATCGTGTCCTGCAACTGTTGACAATAAATCAAGATTACGGGATTGATAGTAATAGCTTTCTATTTTTTCTGAAAAGCCTGGATGTGCATCTTCATACTCTGAACGGTTTGCGAACCAACCAGTAATTATGGAACGGGAATATTCAGATAGACGGCTCATCACTCCAAAAGTCTGATCGGCCCAATGCTGATACGCCAAACGTTTTTTTTCCAGATCCTCATACGTCCTTGGAACGAAGAATGACAGATTCGCATCAAGCCCTTGCTCCGTCTTGTATGTCAGCAAGGATTTACTGCCTGTTTTTGTTTGTAAATCCAGCAAGGACTGAATCGTCTGGACCGTTCCTTGAAATGCAGGATGTTCCGCTACGTTCTTGATGATATCTCCATCTAACCAGATATTTCTCCCATCATTAAGTCGTTGAAGATACCGATTGTTTTCGATCATCACGATTCCCCTTTCCATTTACCTCCTCCAAGAAATGGCGGAGTCTTCGTTTTAATGGCTCTTTATCATAGGTTTCATACTGCATGGCGAAGGTTCGAATGGGATCCCCGGTATACAGCCTTTCATACAGATCATGCCTCGATCCCAGTGTGCTTCCTATCAGTTCCCATCCTATTTGAAATAAAGACGTTTTAGTGACTACATCGACATTCGCTCCTCTAAAATACTTTTCCAATAATGGAATGAGTTCGTTGCTGTCTTCGATCGTTGTAGAAGGAAGCTGAATAAAACCGCCTGCCCCGATTTGTTTTAAAATCTCGATCGCTCTGGGATAATGGCGGGTTCCAAGATTTCGTGCCGTTTGCAAGGGTACGAGAGCAGGCAGATAAACACCCTTTTCGTTTAGTGATCCTTGAATCTCCGAGGCAATGAGCAACGCCTCTATACTATCGATTTGGGTATATAGTTCACCAAGCTTCTCCTTCACTTGCAAGAATTGATCAACACCGATCGATTGAGCGATGGCCGTAGCCACCCCTGCAACGAATTGAAGTTTCGTCAGCAATCGGACAACCGTTTGATGATGGGCGAGACAGTTTAATTGCTGGTGCCTCTGCGCTTCAAACACTCCTTCCACGGATCCCCTTATAAGTACACGTTCCCAAGGAATCAACACATCATCAAATAATAAAACAGCGTCCATTTCATCAAATTGTGCACTTAATGGATGTTTCTTTTGATCTTTTGAGGCGAATGATTCACGACAGACAATTTGCAGGCCAGGAAGATTCAAAGGGATAATGCACATATTTGCTTGCTTCTTTTTATCAGGAGTCAGTTTCTGATGCGGCATGATGATGACATCATGTGCATACGGGGAAGCGGTAGCAATCATTTTCGCCCCTCTAACAACGATTCCTTCCTCCGTTTCCTTTATGACTTTCAATAAAGCATCATCCTGTTCATCACCTGGCTTTGACCTATCGATCTGGGGATCAAGTATGGCCTGGATCACAATACGCCGTTCATCCCTGGCCTGTTCATAGTATTCCGTGATTTTCCTGGAAAATCCTGAATCATATTGGTTAAAGAAATCCCTATCCATGTAGTAGCCTGTAACCATCGAATTCGCATAATCAGATAATCGGCTCATCACGCCATAAGTTTTCCGCGACCATAATTCAAAAGCCTTTCTTCTTGAAATCAGCTCTTCCATATCTTTGGGGATAAGAAAAGATTTGTGAACAAATTCCTTTGTTTTTGGACTTTCATACCCGACAATCTTTTGTTCCTCGGGTGAATCCAGCATATCCAACAAATGTGTTAATGTGTCCAAGGTGCCTGTGAAAGCATGATGGGCATATAAATCGTCTATTTTCCTTCCATCAAGCCAAACATTTCTTCCATCTTTCAAACTTTCGGCAAGCCGTCTTCTTTTATTGGCCTTCATTAAGCAAAAACCCCTCCTTGGATAATACAAAAGCCCTTGAAGGAGTATGGAACTGACTCCTAACAAGGGCTCTCGGTTGTCCGATAAGCTATTTTTTTATGGTTACTATCATAATCCGATAAAATTAATTGGTCAAGTATGTTTTAACTAATTAACCAAAAATAACCAAAAAAAATAATACTTGATAAATAATCAACAACCTTGTTATAGTTTAATTATTCCAATTGGAAAACTATACTATGAAAGCCTACCGGATAACCGGCGGCATGAACAAACCTTGTTCATGCTTTTTTTTATTCCTAAAAAAAGAATGGACCCATAAAAAGGAAAAGAGGAACTCCAGATGAGAAATTCATTTTTGTTTATCATCATGTACCTTTTATTCGTCATGATGCTTTCAGCTTGCAACAGCAGCGGCAGTGAAAAAGCCGCGAGTGAAGATAAGAAAGAAATTATTTTCGGCTTCACTCCAGGCCCTTATAGTGACCAAGTGAAAAAAGGAATAGAACCCTACCTGAAAAATAAAGGATACACCATTAAGTATGTGGAAATCAGTGACCCGAACCAACCAAACTTTGCCTTAGCGGAAGGCTCAATCGATGTTAATGTATTCCAGCATACGGCATTTTTCAAGAATTTCATCAATGAAAACAAACTGGAACTGACCGAAACCATTAAAGTCCCTACAGCACCTATGGGGTTATATTCAGACATACATGGAAGCAAGGATGAATTGAGGGAGGGGCAAAAAGTGGCAATCCCCAATGATCCCGCTAACGTGGCACGAGCATTAAGAATGCTTGAACAAATTGGCTGGCTTCAATTAAAAAAGGGATACGATCCCCTGACTGTATCAAAAAAAGATATCGTGGATCAAAAGGTGAAATTTTCATTTGTTGAGGTGGAGCAGGCTCAAGTTCCTCGAATCTTGCCTGATGTAGATTATGCGGTAGCCAATGGGTATACCATCTTGGTATCCGACCGGAAATTATCTTCTGCCATCTATTTAGAAGATCCCCCATTTGAATACCAAAATTTTGTGGCGGTAAGAACCGAAGATAAAGACAAGCAATTCGTGAAGGAAATCATTGACGCCTATCAATCCCCTGACTTTCAAAAAGCGATTGAAAGCAATAAAGAGTTTGAAGGCTTTCACCGACCTGATTATTTTAAATGAAAGATAGATAACGCATGAAGATCGGAGGTTCAGAATGATAAAGTTTAATAATGTTTGTAAAACCTTTTCTGTCAAAAACAAATTATTCACTGCGGTTTCCCATGTAAATCTTGATATTAAGGAAAACGAAATATATGGGATCATCGGTTTTAGCGGGGCAGGTAAATCTACTTTACTGCGCATGGGCAACCTGCTGGAAAAGCCTACGAAAGGTACGATTACGATAAATGATTCGATCCTTAGTGATTTATCCGGCAAACAGCTTCGGGAAGCACGCAACAAAATCGGGATGGTTTTCCAGCATTTCAACCTCTTGGCAAATCGAACGGTGCAAGGAAATGTCAGCCTCGCATTGGAACTTGCCAATGTACCAAAACATGAGCGCGCCAAAATCATTGCCGAGTCCCTGCAAATCGTCGATTTATCTGATAAGGCAAATCATTATCCAGCCCAGCTCTCTGGCGGACAAAAGCAAAGAGTCGCGATTGCCCGTGCCATAAGCACAAGACCAAATGTATTGCTTTGTGATGAGCCCACCTCTTCACTTGATCCACAAACCACTGAATCCATCCTGGCCTATCTAAAAAAAATAAACGAAACCTATGGTGTGACCATCCTGATCGTGACTCATGAAATGGATGTAATTCGAAGGTTAGCAAATAGGGTGGCGGTCATGGAAAATGGGAAAATCATGGAGGAATTGAACTTAGCGGATAATAGAACCCTACCCACAACAAAAATCGGTAAAATTCTATTAAAACATGAATCTGAAGAGGTGAAGGTAAGTGTTTGAAAATATCATTTCCTTACTCCCTGAAATTTACTTAGGTGTAGGCCAAACATTTTTAATGGTGGGAATAGCGATATTGGCAGCCATCTTATTGGGCCTCCCGCTTGGTTTCCTTACATTTTTGACTTCAAAAGAACAATTACTCGAACAGACTATCTTAAATAACGTTTTAAATGCGATGATCAACACGGTCCGTTCATTCCCATTCATCATTCTACTGATTGCTCTTATTCCATTTACACGAACGTTATTGGGAACATCTGTAGGTCCGCTTGCCGCCTCCATCCCACTATCGATAGCTGCCATTCCGTTTTTAGCTCGGCTTGTTGAACAATCTTTACGTGAGGTGCCAAGAGGAACAATTGAAGCCGCTGTTGCGATGGGCGGATCCCCCTTCCAGATCATTAGCAAAGTCTTATTATTGGAGGCGCGTTCCGGTCTCCTGTTAGGCCTCACTGTTACTGCCGTTTCTTTCATATCCTATTCAGCTATTGCCGGGGTCGTAGGAGGCGGGGGAATTGGCGACTTGGCCATTCGTTATGGATACTACCGTTTTCAAACTGACATCATGATAACAACCATATTCCTTCTTATCATCATTGTTCAATCCGTCCAATTCACCGGAAATTATCTATCTGCTAAACTTGATAAAAGGTGAAAGCAATCATAGCCTTTCTTAGTTCGAATCCAATGAAAGGCTATGACTTTTTACTTTCAATTAAAAAGGCTTCCCTAAAAAGTATTACCAGTAACAAACAATCCTTCGTTACCTCTATTAATCTGTTAGAAAACCCTCACATCAAAATAAATCAACATCTCAAAATATACACCCGTTATTTAAGCCTCATTACCGACTCCTAAGCAACAAAAACAAGTAGTGTGTACCTCTCCATTGAAACGCATGCTAAACACCTTGAAAAGGGTAACTACAGCCTGAAATAACCCATTTTAAACAAGGGTCCACCAAACCAAAAAACCGGTTGGTATGGTATAATTACAGAAAGGTGAATTTTTGTTTCAGGAGGTTACATAATGACGATCAGCAGCATCTTATTGGTGGTTGGTGCAGTCTTTATCGGCGCCTTGATGCGCACGATGTTCGGGTTCGGTGAAGCGATAGTCAGCATGCCTCTGCTTGCCTTACTACACATTCCGCTTAATACTTCGGTTTCCCTGATTGGGCTGGCAGGTCTTACCGTTGCCTCACTAACCGTCGTTAGCGGATGGCGTCATATCGAACGTTCGGTATTAATCAGGCTCGCGCTTGCAACGGTCATCGGCATACCAGCCGGCCTCGCTTTGCTCCATTACGCACCTTCGATGATCATTACTTCTGCACTCGGTGTTTTTTTGATGGCATATGGAGGATACTCCCTTCTTAAGCAAAAGCTTTTCCAAGCTGTGGATAAACCATTACTCACCTCAAAGGGTTGGGTATGGCCGTTCGGTTTTGCGTCGGGAGTCCTCGGCAGCGCCTATAACTTTAATGGAGTGCCGGTCGTCGTCTATGGAACTTTAAGAAGATGGAGTCCGGATCGATTCCGCGGAACATTGCAAGCCCATTTTCTTATATCCGGAATCCTTGTCGTGACGGGGCATGCGCTAGGCGGACTGTGGACAGCCGATTCATTAATTCTCTACGTTTATTCCATTCCAGCCATATTACTGGCGACAGGTCTCGGAATCTTCATGAATAAGCGAATTCCTGCGAAGAAATTCGAAAGCTATCTATTCTTTATCATCATTGCGCTAGGTGTACTATTATTGCTGCCCCATGGCTGAAAACCAATAAAAGCCTGAATTCTCATTGAACCATCGAGAAATCAGGCTTTTTGCAATTCACACCACCTCTTTTAAGTCAATGTTAACAGTTTGGCAGTAGTATAATTATATTTCTCGATTGATAAATCAAAAACGGCTCCCGCTTTTAAAAAGACCGTACTTTCAACTATTAAGGTCGGATCTCCTGGCTGCAAATCCAAAAGCTTGGCATCATCGTCATTTAGTTTTTCACACGAAATGATTTTATCTGCAAATCCGATATTCAACTTCAAATCCTCGACAATATATTCATAAATGGAACCATTTGCGATTTCTTTATTTAAGATGGGGATGATGTCTTTATTGAAAAAGGACTCTTCTATTACAATGGGTGCACCATTTAAGTATCTAACCCGTTTGAGGTTATAGATTTTGGTTTTTACCTGGCATTTCATTTGTTTGGCCAATTTTTCATCAGCTTCTATCAGTTCTAACTTTAACACTTTACTTTTCATTTCATCATTCGGAAACACTTTGGTTAAGCCACTCATATCTCTCATCGAAATGCATCCCGGTCTGGTAAATTCCCTTAGGAATATGCCGCTTCCTTGCACTTGATAAATATAGCCCTGCTCAACCAATATATTGATCGCTTTTCTAATCGTATTCCTGCTGACATCGAACCTCTTCATCAACTCTTCTTCAGTAGGTAACTTAGTATTTAATGTATATTTTCCTTCTACTATTTCTTTCTCCATTTGCTCTACGACCATTCTATACTTTACATCCATATTTCCATATACCTTCCTCTATACATAATGATTTAGAACAATACTTTAGATTGAATGATAGGTTTTCTTTACAATAGATTATTTTATAACGATTGTAAAGAAACCTCTGTTTCTTTCAGACTGTACTTAGCCTGCATGTTTTTTTATTTAACGTTCCAGTTGATTTTCAGAAATCCGCTCCCTTTCCGCCGACTGTCTGCCAAGCCTCCTCGGCACAAGCGCCTGTGGGGTCTCGGCTAGCCAGTAATTCGGCAGGAGTGTCGCAAATTTCTTCAATCCATTAAGGGTTACAGTAAAAAAACATCAAGGATAAACTAGGGTTAATCATAATTCGGGATGAGACCAGCCTACAGTTTTTTCAAAAAAACGTTCCAGTTGATTTTCAGAAATCCGCTCCCTTTCCGCCGACTGTCTGCCAAGC
>NZ_JBHVQU010000059.1:24185-24412 GCF_042886655.1 Peribacillus sp. NPDC058002
GCAGGTGTGTCGCAAATTTCTTCAATCCATTAAGGGTTACAGTAAAAAAACATCAGGGATAACCTGGTCTAAAACTTGTTTCGGAATAGACTAGCCTACGGTTTTTATTAAACAAACGTCTCAGTTGATTGGAACGGAAGGCGCGAGACTCCTGCGGGGAAAGCGTGTCCAGGGGAGACCCCGCAGGCGCCAAAGCGCCGAGGAGGCTCCCGGACCGCCCGCGGAAA
>NZ_JBHVQU010000060.1:0-23757 GCF_042886655.1 Peribacillus sp. NPDC058002
TCCTTATCCAGGTCGCCCGTTATTTTACTGGTCAGAATACCGGAAGTCATGCTTCCGCTGACATTCACGGCCGTTCTTCCCATATCGATCAATGGTTCGACGGAAATCAACAGTCCGGCCAAGGCGATTGGCAAGTTCATTGCAGATAATACCAGGATGGCTGCGAAGGTTGCTCCTCCGCCTACACCTGCAACCCCGAAAGAGCTAATGGCCACGATGGCAATCAACATGGCTATAAATGAAGGGTCCAGTGGGTTGATTCCAACCGTTGGAGCGATCATGACCGCTAACATGGCTGGATAGATTCCGGCACAGCCGTTTTGACCGATCGACAAGCCGAAGGATCCGGCAAAGTTGGCAATACCTTCCGACACCCCTAGCTGTTTCTGTGTTTGGATGTTCAATGGAAGAGCTCCTGCACTTGTTCTTGAAGTGAAGGCAAACGATAATACCGGGAAAGCTTTTCTTAAATATACGATTGGGTTCAATCCTGCAAGCATCAGCAATAGCAAATGGATGAGGAACATGACGATCAGGGCGACATAAGAGGCTCCCACGAATTTCCCCAATTTCAGGATGGCATCCAAATCACTCGTAGCTACCGTCTTCGTCATGATCGCCAAGATTCCGTAAGGCGTTAATCGCAGGATCAATGTTACGACACGCATGATGATGCTGTGCAATGTATCTACTATTTTAGCAAAAAATTCAGCATGTTCAGGCTGCTTGCGTTTGACTCCTAAATAGGCAATCCCAAGGAATGCAGCAAAAATTACAACGGAAATGGTTGATGTCGGACGTGCTCCCGTTAAATCAAGGAACGGATTGGACGGAATCAATTCAAGGATTTGCTGTGGCATCGTTTTATCCTGAATCGTACCGTAAGTTTCCGAGATTTGATCCCCGCGGCTTAACTCCGCTTCCCCTTGCTCAATTTGAACGGCTTCCAAATTGAATACAGTTGCCGAGGTGATCCCAACAGCTGCTGCAATCGCCGTCGTTCCAAGCAGGATTCCGATGATCAGCACACTGATCTTTCCTATATTGCTAGTCAATTTCAATCTTGTGAATGCGGATAAGATCGAAATGAAGACAAGCGGCATGACGATCATTTGCAGGAACTTGACATAGCCCGAACCTACAATGTTAAACCAATCGACCGATTTAACGATCGCTTCTGACTGGGGTTCATAGAAATACTGCAAAAGAAGTCCGAATACAATCCCTAAACCAAGTCCAGTAAAGACCCTTTTTGTAAAGGAAACATGCTTCTTATTCATGTAAAATAAAACGCCTAAAAGAACGAGCATTATGGCAAGATTTAAAAACACATAACCAATCATATATATTCCTCCTAATTCCGATTAACCAAATAAGAATAATAAATATCTGAAGACTATGATACATCATCCGTTGATTTTTTACCAGAAGAAAATAATTTATTTTTGACTTTTCAACTAATTCATGTATCTATCCTTATTCATGGACTGAATAAGGAGTCACAAAAAAGAGGTATACATGAACCTTTCCCAATCTGGGATCAAGGGTTCAGTATACCTCTTGTAGGTGAAATTGTTATTTTTTCAAATCAATCACGATATCATCCAATACCAACTCTTTGGGAGCAATTCCCGGTTTTGTTGGGAAGGATGACACCTTTTCTTCACCATCTTCCGTTATGGTTACTTCTCCGTGGTTCTCTGAAGTGTAATTACGTAATGTTATATGTGGTGTTGCAATCAATTGCGTAGCATCCGGAACGATTTTTTCGAATGTTTTGCTGAAGTTCAAATTATAAGAATCGATACCGCTTCCTCCGTTTTCTTGACCATCGTATACATTCCCTAAGTCATCTTTAATGGTCAACTCCACATAGGCATCATCCCACTTGTTTTTGATTGATTCGGACACTTCTTGATGATAATCAACCACAAAGGACATTGGCGAGATCGATAGTTTTTCGACGGATACTTTTACTCCATGTTGATTCACACTTTTATTGATGACCTTCTCGTTGCTTTCAGTTGCCTTTAGAGAGAAAGCGAAGTTCCAATTTCCTTTTATCTCTTTATCCATGTCGGTAATACTGATGCTGTTTATATCCCAATCTATATTTACCTTATCTTCTTTAAGATTTTCTAAGTCACTAACTGTCAATAAGCCTACATATTTTTTATCAGCCACTTTTGAAATTCCATCCGATCCCCCTTGGGCTTTCAT
Source organism: Peribacillus sp. NPDC058002 (assembly GCF_042886655.1). NCBI lineage: Bacteria > Bacillati > Bacillota > Bacilli > Caryophanales > Bacillaceae > Peribacillus > Peribacillus sp. NPDC058002. Next base: position 2,221 of record NZ_JBHVQU010000060.1, read on the forward strand.
TTCCTTTATATTCGGGCTGGGAATGAAGAATGATCCGTCACCCAAATCTTCTTCGCTTTCAATAGTGTAAGTGATGGTTACTGTTTTTCCGTCATAAATGGCGTCATTTATCGTGAAAGTAAGGCCATTGCTTTCTTCGGTAAAGCCAATTTTGTTAGAGTAGGCCTTATAATCACTATAAAGACCCTTTCCATTATTCTTGATATTATCGGGGAGACCTGAGTTTTCATTACTAAAATAGCTGAAAATATCTCCTATCAAAGGAATGCTTTTAGCAGAAGCGGTAAACGAGAATCCAATCGTTGCGGTGGATAACCCGAATATAATGGAAGCAGCCAGAACATTCTTTTGCCAACGTTTCATTTTTTTCTTCTTGTGTATTGATTTTTTTAGGGTTCTTTTGACTTTAGCTTTTTCTAGTTCGGTGACTTCCATTTCCTTAAATTCAGTTTCGTCTATGTCTATATCATTCAATAATTCATAAATATCCTTCATACGACACTGCCTCCTAACTTAAGATTCATAGCTTTTTGATTTAGCTTCTTTTTTCCCCTATAAATTCGATTATCAATTGATGCTTTGGTCAACCCGAGTTTTATCGATATATCCTCATTTTTTAAACCAAGAAAGTACTTCATGATAAAAATATCCCGATCTACAGGTTCTAAAAGGTCAATTAACTGAAGTAGTTCTTTTCTGTCTTCGAGTATAATCAGTTCGTCTTCAGCGGATTTTTCTGGATCTGCTTCTGTGTAACCTGATGTAAGCTCCATTTTCTTCAGGGCTTTTCGGTAATAATCAATCGCCTTAAACTTAGCGATCGCACAGATCCATTTTCTGAAATCTGTTGTATCCCCATGGAACTTTTTTGAATTGTGCCAGATAGAAAGAAAAATATCATTAATGCATTCTTCCATGACACCGTCGTTCCCAAGAGGTGAGAGAACCTTATAGGTGACCCCCTTGATTAGTGGTAAATAGGTATCCACTATAAATTCCAATGCGTCTTCTTCTTGGCGTTGCAACCGCTCGATAAAATTTATATCAGTAGACTTCATGACATGATTCCCCTTGTTTTTTTGTAAAAGCTTTTACACTTAATACAACGTGAGTAAATAGATTTATTCTCAACTATTTTGAATTTTTATTGTCAGTATGCGACAGTGTTGTCCATATAAACGGCTTGTTGGCAAAATCGAACGATTAAAAATAGATTCTTTAACTAAAACACTTGATTGCTGCTAAAGACTGTTGAATGAAAAAATATTCGATATATATTTATGATGAAGGATAATCCCTTGGTTTTCTTGAATGATATATTAGGTCGCGTATGCATGGCTTTTTTTGAAAGGATGAAGGAATGATGGATATATACATTCACAGGCTAAATGAACAGGATGCACAAGCGTTATTTGCATTTGAATGCAATAATAGAAGATTTTTCGAGCAAACGGTGCCATGCCGGGGAGACGACTATTATAGTTTTGGAACGTTTGAGATCAGGCACAAGGAATTATTAAAAGAACAAGAAGATGCCATCTCCTCTTTTTATTTAATTAAGGATGGTTCAGGTATAATCGTCGGCCGGATTAACCTTGTGGATATCGATCCCATTAAGGGTACGGCTCATGTCGGCTACAGAATCGGTGAAGCGTTTACGCAAATGGGGATAGCGAATGAAGCTTTAAAGCTTTTGGCTAATCTGGCGCCGGAATTGAATGTGACTCAAATACAAGCCAAAACGACAAGCGACAACATTGCCTCCCAAAAGGTTTTAGTGAAAAACGGTTTTGAACGGATCTCGATTAATGAGGAAATTAGTGCGGATTCCGGTCAAAAGCTAATATTCTACCATTATGGTAGAAACCTTTAAATCCATTTTCTTCTATATAATAGACCGTATAAATTGTAAAGGATATAAGAGATGAAGAAATAATCCCGAGATATTTTCGCTGCAAAAGATTTCATTATTTAAAAAGAGAAAGGATAATATAATATGATAGAAGGTTTATATGAAGCCCATCTACCCGTCAAGGACCTGGCCATCTCTATGGATTTTTATAAGAAAATAGGCTTGAAACTAGCCTGGAGGGATGAAGAAACTGCCTTCTTTTGGATAGAGGAAAACAAAAGCTGGGTCGGATTATGGGAAGGGAAAGATTATCAAACTCCATACCACCCTTCACTAAGGCATATCGCATTTCGGGTATCCTATGATAATATGAAAAATGCATTAACCTGGCTCCAATCCCTGAAAATTGAAGTCGTCCCTTTTGGAAAAAGGAAGTCGATTGAACCTTTTGTGCGCCCGCACCAAGGTAACGCTTCCGTCTATTTCAATGATCCGGATGGAAATAGCCTCGAACTCATGTGTTCGATAAAAGTCCCTGATGCATATAAGCATATGACCGAAAAACTTTCACTTGAAGAATGGGAAGAACTAAATTCTATAGAAGAAAACAAAAAAATCAACTAGCATGAAACGATTGGTTTTATTTAATAGAAGGAAGTGTAAGGATTGTTTAATCAATTAACGAATCACGATAGTATTCTTAACCAATTACGTGCAGACTGTGAGAATTGTTTTGGTTTGTGCTGTGTAGCTTTGCCTTATGCAAAATCTGCTGATTTTGCATTTGATAAAGATGGAGGTACACCATGTTCAAACCTTCAATCGGATTATCGTTGCGGCATCCATGAAAATCTCAGAGCAAAAGGATTTAGGGGCTGTACGGTATATGAATGCTTCGGTGCGGGGCAAAAGGTATCTCAACTCACATATGCTGGAAACGATTGGAGAGACAACCCAGCGTCAGCAAAGGAAATGTTCGATGTGTTTCCTATTATGCAACAACTTCATGAAATGCTTTGTTACTTAAATGAAGCACTGAGTTTAGAAGATGCGAAACCTCTTTATCAAGATTTGCAGGCTGCTTTTGAAGAAACGGAATATCTCACTAAGCAAAGTCCAAAGTTTATCATGGACCTGAATGTACCAGCTCATAGAGCGATCGTTAATGATTTGCTTCTGCGCACAAGTGAACTCGTACGTGCAAAGGCATCATTTAATAAAAATAAAAATCAGAAAAAACAGAACAAAATAGGTAGGGGAAGTGACCTTATCGGTGCAAAGTTGAGAGGCGCTGACCTTAGGGGAGCGAACTTAAGAGGAGCTTTACTTATCGCATCCGACCTCAGAGAAGCTGACATGAGAGTGACGGATCTTATCGGTGCAGACTTTAGGGACGCTGATTTAAGCGGTGCCGATCTCACTGGGAGTTTCTTCATCACACAAGCACAGATTAACTCGGCTAAAGGCGATACAAAGACAAAATTGCCGCGCACATTAAGCATTCCCGATCATTGGAGATAGAAGGAAAGCCAAGATCAGAGCTAACATTCATGCAGAGTATACGCCCCATGAATGAAAATTGTTTAATTCACGAGTAATGGGAAAATTTTATACATAGATTTAGCTTTAATCCTAAAATTCTACTAACATGCGATTCTTCATTAGGAAGGATCGTCTTTTGTAATTGGGCGGAAAATTTTCATTTTTCCATTTGACTCTGACGTTGCGTAATACCTTAAAGTAAATGATATCGAAGGGAGGTAAGAAGCAGTGGCAATGAAAGTGAAAAAGCTGGCCGATTTAGTTGGCATTAGTGTGCGGACACTGCATTATTATGATGAAATCGGGTTATTATCGCCGGAGGAAATAACCGAATCAGGTTATCGCCTATATTCGAACGATAATCTTGAGATGTTGCAGCAAATCCTGTTCTTCAGGGAACTTGGCATGCCGTTAAAGGAAATAAAACAAATGATAAGCAGCTCTTCGTTTGATAAACAAGATGCGTTAATGCAACATCAAAAAATGTTACTGGAGAAACGCAGTCAGCTCGATAAATTAATTAAGACGGTTGAAAAATCGATTAAGCATATGAAAGGGGAAATTCAAATGACGAATAAAGAAAAATTTGAAGGATTTGATTTCAGTCAGAATCCATATGAAGAAGAAGCCCGCAAGCTTTGGGGGGATAAAGCTGTCGATGAGTCGAAGGCTAAAGTGGCGGGCATGTCGAAAGATGCACAGAAAATTGTATCGGATATCTATATAAAACTTGCGTCATTCCGAAATGACTCGCCCAAGTCGGAGGAGGTACAAGAGGCAATTAAAGAATGGTATGATTGTTTGAACAATAACTTCGGCACATACTCACTGGATGCTTTCAAGGGATTAGGTCAAATGTACGTGAATGATCAACGCTTCACTAAAAATATCGACAAATACGGTGATGGTTTAGCAAAATTCATGTGTGATGCGATGGGTCATTTTGCTGACGCTAACAAAAATTGAATCCCAGATTAGATGGAAGGTTGCTCCGGCAACCTTTTTATTTTATAGCTAAAGGGACGGTCAGTTTAAGAAGCTGTATACTGTAGTTATGGTAATGTTTTTAATATTCAGATTTATGGAGAATAGGGGGAAACTTATGGAATTTAGGAATGCCGCCTTTAACCTCGGGGAAATCAATGATGTTGATGGAAGTAAAGTGGCAGTTTTTAATGGAAAGGCCATTTATATAAGCATTGTCACTAAACTTCGGGCCGCAGGCTGTGTTTACGCCGAGGAAGAGGCCCGATTGCTCATCAGCGCGGCAGGGACAACGGCCGAATTGGCCGGGATGGTGGATAGACGGATAGCGGGTTTGCCTCTTGAACACGTCATCGGCTGGTCGGAATTCTGCGGTATCCGGATAGAAGTTGACCCCGGAGTCTTCGTACCCCGCAGACGGACCGAGTTTTTAGTCCGCCAAGCGGCAGCACTTGCTATGCCAGGAGCAGTAGTGGTGGACTTGTGCTGTGGTACGGGCGCGGTTGGCTCCGCTGTGGGCGATGTTCTCGAAGATATCGAATTGTACGCCGTCGACATTGACCCGGCCGCGGTGCGGTGCGCGCGTCGTAACGTCACTTCAGTCAATGGTCAGGTATACGAAGGGGACCTCTATGAACCACTTCCATCCAATTTACGGGGACGTGTTGACGTACTGGTCGCAAACGCACCATACGTCCCTACTGGGGGAATCGGTCTACTACCCCATGAAGCGCGCATGCATGAGGCGTGGGTGGCATTAGACGGCGGGGCGGACGGGCTTGATGTCCAGCGAAGGGTGGCAGCTTCGGCAACACTTTGGCTGGCACCGGGCTCCCATTTGTTAGTCGAGACCAGTGAGCGGCAAGCGATGCAGACCGTGGAAATCTTTGCTGGATACGGGGTGATGCCACGGGTGGTAAAGTGTGTTGAACGGGACGCCACTGTCGTAATTGGAACCAGGCCCGCACTGTAAAGAAATGTTTTTAATGGCGCTTTTTCTATTACCGATTGGAACAAAGAAGTTATGTTTTTCTCTTTGCTGGCTGTATTCATTTATAATTCGGTGCTTGCTTTTGACGGCACTATTTATTTGGTTTTGGGACTCGGTCTTATTATAAAAAAAGAGATCTGCATCATAAAAGGGACCAAAGAAGCGGTCCCTTTCCGACATTATTTCTTTAGCATGTTTACGATTTCCTTAGCTTTTTCTAATGTAACTCCTTCAATGATACTGTTGTTTTTTCGAACAGCCGTACCGAAATGATAGTGACCGGTATGCAGTTCGGAATGGATAGCAAGGATATTATCCTTATTTAAGCCGCTTCCAACCAGTATCGCTATGTCGCCGCAGACTCTTTTCATTTGTTGAATCGTTTTCATGCGGCTGGGGAAATCCCCATGCCCGCCTGACGTCAATATCGTTGTGATTTCTCGATATTGTGCCAGTGTTTCAGCTGAAATGACCGGGTCGTTTGTTTCATCTATGGCTCGGTGGAATGTAATCTCCAAACCTTCACATAACGTCAATAATTCTTCGAGGTAAGGTCGATTGATTTCATTTTTTTCATTTAATACACCCAAAACGACCCCGTTCGCTCCAAGTGAACGAATGATTTGGATATCTTTTTTCATGATTTCCAAATCTTTTTGGGTATAACAAAACGACTGGCTATGGGGCCTCACCATCACGTTGACTGGTATCTTTACTGAATGGACGACAGCTTCTATCAGGGCGTGGCTTGGAGTTAATCCCCCTTCGGCCAAAGAACTGACAAGCTCGATTCGGTCTGCGCCCGATTCTTCGATTGTAATGGCATCTTCTATCGTTGTGGCAATGAATTCAATGTACATTGGATTTTCCTTTCCTGCATGCAAGAGTTATAAGAATAGCTTGTATAAGATTATTAAATCCATTAAGAATAGTAAAGTCAATTCATTAATAGATCCCATGACCTCTCATCAAATACCTTCATTAGTTTTCCTCAAATGGATTTTATTTATTTCTCATATTTATGAAACGAAATGAACATTCGAACGTATAAAAAAAGAATCTATTACTATTTGAAAGTGGAATGTCTGGCGGGATAATTAAATGAAAATCATCATGACGGAGGTTTTTTAATTGGATAAAGAAGGTAAGGAATTAAAGAAATCGAGGTTTTACAAAGTAGGGATGGGATTTCTGATCATTTCCCTTCTCACTTGGATCATTCCTGTCATAGCTCCTTTTACGCCATTTTCGACTGCGGCTAAAGCAGGGGTCATAACAGGTGCGATCGTCTTTGCGGAAGTCATGTTTTGGGCAGGCGCGCTATTGGTCGGGAAAGAAGTAGCTGCTAAATATAAAGGTTATTTAAACCCGAAAAATTGGAGAAAAGAAAAAGGGTGAAGCAATGGGAGTGGAGCTCCATGGAAACTGAGTTGCTGAAAGCTTTCGATTCAAATCGCATTCAAACAGGCGTAGCTTCACGTGTGGAAGTACATAGATTTGGGGCATTGGCCTGCTGGTTCGGAAGCGGGCGTGGATTACCTATATCTTCAGCATCGTTGTGCGATGAAAAAAGATTATCCGATTAGGGATCATTGAATACCATCAAACGAAAGAAAATTTCATCGACAAAGTACTGACAAACGTCCTTCTATATGAAAGTGCACATCGATTTCACCCTGCCCAGAAGAGTGCTGAATGACTTCGAAAAGCTTTGGACCGGAGCGGAGGGCCAAGTGGATATTAAGGGAGTTGAAATGAATCACGAAGGCCGTAGGATGATGATCGATCGCTTTGTCGGAAGGGATGAGTCGTTCCGCATGAACTTTCCTATTATGCAGGCATCATTAGATTGATCAGGGAAAACCCCACTAAATGAAAATGAAGCCCCGACAAAACGATTCGAGTTTTGTCGGGGCTTTTCTTTTTTCTGAAAAACATTAAGTACATCGACCTGTGTCTTTCCCGGTCAACGGCAGCCTATTGGCTCGTTTTGTCTCAACGCGACATTCATATGTCCTTAGATGTTCCCGTATTTGTCCTGAATTGCTCATAGGCATAATGACTTTGTCCTGTGGTGATTGGGTTGATGAAGCGAGGCATACCAGACTGTAATAGTGATGGCAGGCTGCCTTTTAAAGGCGGGGATGCAGTTTTTCATGAACTAGGGAATTTATCACTTGTAAGAATATGACAAAATCGTAAGATGAACAGTGTACAAATTTTGTTAAGGGGATGAGTGAAATAATGAAGAAAATGGTTTTATGTATTTCATTTTTTGTAGCTTCTTTAGTCCTTTTTGGCTCCCTTGATCTTTTTGCAAGCAAAGCATCAGCAGAAACACACACCTACGATGGAAAAAGTCCTTACTATAACAATTGTGCGGACAGTGCAGTAACGAAGAAGAATGTGAAAATTAATTTAAACGGTGCTTCTGCAAATTTAGAGTTGAAATTCAGTACAACTTGCAAAACAGCTTGGGCAAAGCTCACTCTAAGCAGACCGGCTAAAGCAGACGGGGAAGCGACGGCATTGGTTGTCCGAAATACTGATAATAAACAATTTAGCTGTGCATCTCCTGGAGGAAATGGTGAAATAAATAAAGGTCAAACGTCGTGCTATACACCAATGGTATATGATCTAGATCCGCGAAAAGCCCAAGCGGTTGCATACTGGCCATATACGGCAGGCGAAACTGGCTGGTATTAATCATAAAGCAAAATCCTTCATCTACTTTTATGCAAAGAAAGGATGAATGACGTGAATAATAAGCTGAAAATGATAGGTTTATCCGTGGTGATGACCTTGTCGATGTTTCTTGTCGATTTTGGATTTGGAAAAAATCAGGCTCTGGCCGAAACGCATTCTTATGATGGGAAAAGTCCATTCTATAATAGTTGTGCAAGTTCGGCGGTAACGAAGGATAAAAAATGGATCGATTCCAATTCGTACGTAGAATTGAAATTCAGCACTGTCTGTAAAACCGCCTGGGCAAAAGTGACCGTGACACGTCCCGCCGTATACAATCATGAAGCGGATGCCAGGATCGTCCGAAGCACTGATGGTAAAGCCTATACATGCGCCAGTTCCGGGGGCAATGGTGTCGTGAACAAAGGGCAGACCTCGTGCTATACACCAATGGTATATGGTTTGGACCCGCGCAAAGCACAGGCCCAAGGGATACATGCAATACCTAATAGTGATGCATATAATAAAGCGGTGACCATTTGGTACTAAAAAACTAAGGAAAAAAAGCATCCGGATGGTCGGATGCTTTTTTTTGGTCAGATTGTGCTCATACCTTCATTTCCGCTTCCAAATGAAGTAGATATTGTTTCATATCCGTACCTCCACGGTAACCGGTAATGTTCCCGTTTTTTCCGATAACCCGATGACATGGCACTGTGATCAGAACAGGATTGGCACCAATGGCCGTACCGACCGCCCGAACAGCTGCAGGTCTTTGGATGATTTGGGCAATATCGGAATAGGAACAGGTTTTTCCGTAAGGTATTTGATTCAGCGCTGCCCAAATTTCTTGTTGAAAGGGCGTGCCTTTTACATCTGTCGGAAGTGAGAAGGTCTGCCTGGTCCCTCCGAAATATTCTTGGAGTTCTTTTAGATAGGGTGTTAATGCTTTTTCATTTTCAATAAGTCTCGCATTTGGAAAGCGTTTTTGTAGCCAAGACTTCAGTTCTTCATATGTTTGATTAGGAGAGCCTACATAGCAAAGCCCTTTTTCCGTTTTGGCCACATATAACTGCCATCTATCATAATGCAATATGGCCCAATCGATGGTTTGTTCTTTACCATTCTTCATTTTCTTCACGCTCCAAAACTTGAGTTTTGAGATAAGCTTTCCGATATCCTGAAGGGGTAATCCCCATTTTCCTTTTGAATAGCGTCATGAAATAGGGTGTACTAGAGAACCCGACAGCCAGGCCTATTTCAGTTATTGGCCGTTCGGACTTTTCCAGCAGCCACGTTGCTTTTTCAAGGCGTAGCCGTTGAATGTATTCAGTGGGCGAGATTCCCTTCACCCGCTTGAATGATCGTTGTAAATGATAGGGGCTCCCGTGGGAAATATCCGCCAATTTGTTCAATGTGAGGGGTTCGCTGTAATGGGTGTCGATCCATTCGGCTATTTGTTCAACCCATTCTTCTATCGGCAAATTCATTCCTTCCGGCTTACATCGTTTACAGGGCCGGAAATCTTCTTCCAAAGCCATCATGGCATTTTTGAAAATCTTCACGTTTTCCCTATTCGGCACCCTGGATTTACAGGAGGGCCTGCAAAAGATGCCCGTCGTAATTACACCGTATAAAAAATGATCATCATATGCTGCATCACAATCTATAATAGCTTTCCAATATTCATTCGGGAAATCAGCCTTTTTTGGATTCAACACATTCACCTCTGCTTTTAGTATACAAGAAAGGGTTGATATACAAACATATTGATAATATAAAAGCAAGATAACGTAATGTTAAAATAAGGGGGTTAAATGAAAGCGCAAGATAACGAATCCATTTTTCATTAGTATAAAGAGAATGGGACAAAGGAGGACATATCAATGGATGAAGGCATGACTGAATTGAGGATTCATGCACCAAAGGAGTTTAGCTTTTCGGAAAATCTTACATACTTATCAAGATCGGCCAATGAATGTCTGTTCGACATTGTTGATCAAAAAATTTATCGAGCACTTGTTATCGAGAACGAGACACTCTTAGTGGAAATCAGTGCGGTGGATGAAACGGAGCTGACCGTTCGGTTTCCAGGACGAACTGCACCGATGGATAATCAGGTAAAGGATGCTGTTTCCCAATACGTACGTCATTGGTTCGATCTTGAGACAAACCTGCTTCCTTTTTATGAGATGGCCCAAAACGACCCTTTATTGCACAAGCCGGTAAGCCAATTCTTCGGTTTGAGAAATATGGGCATCCCGGATTTATTCGAAGCGATTGCCTGGGGAATACTGGGGCAGCAGATTAACTTGACCTATGCCTATACCTTGAAACGGAGGCTTGTGGAGGGATTTGGTGATTTTGTTGAATTCGAAGGAAAGCAATATTGGCTGTTTCCAAAGCCTGATGTGATCGCAAAATTGACGGTCGAAGATTTTGCCGATTTGAGGATGACGGTGAAGAAGTGTGAATATTTAATAGGCGTTGCTCAACTGATTGCAGGAGGGGAACTTACTAAAGAAAAGCTGTTGAATGCAAAGGATGTAAAAGAGGCCGAAAAAATGCTGACCAAAATACGGGGAATCGGTCCGTGGACAGCGAACTATGTCTTGATGCGCTGTTTGCGTTTTCCAGCAGCCTTTCCCATCGATGACGTCGGGCTGCATAATTCCATGAAACTGGTCATGGAAACGGAAGCAAAACCAACGAAAGCGGAAATCCTGAAACTATCGGAAGCGTGGGCCGATTGGGAATCCTATGCGACCTTCTATTTATGGAGATTGCTATATTGACCCCGTGTATATCTCTAAAATCGGAGATAAAACAGTAGAATTCGTCGAAATATCTCCAAATTCGGAGATATAACTATAGATTACGTCGATATATCTCTAAATTCGGAGATAAAACTATAGATTGCGTCGATATATCTCTAAATCCGGAGACAAACTGCATATCCAGCCCAAACATCTTTAGTCCATATAACATACATTATTCCATTCCATCATATAGAGGTGAATGACCATGTATATGTACCCGACGTATCATTATGAAGATCAAGTTTTTCTTGAACGGCAGTTTCCCGGTCTATCCGGCTTTCCAGACATCCCTGGATCACCAGGCTTTCCAGGGCAGCCAGGCTTTCCAGGCCAACCCGGTTTTCCCGGTGCGCCTCAATTTCCAGGGCCACCGTCGGGATCGCAAGCACCAACAGCTCCCCCGCCAGCGTTCATCCCCCAACAGCAATCGGCTTCAACATTTGCCGTAGATCCAGGTGCCATTTCGTTTTGTCTGTTTAGGAATACTTTTATATGGCTAAATAATGGTGCGAGTTTCTGGTATTATCCCGTTTTTGTCGGTCCGCGATCTGTTGCAGGCTTCAGGTGGAATGGAAGGTTCTGGACGATTTTTGGCATTGATACAAGACAAATCAATTCTTTTACCTGTTTTTGAAAATGCTCAAAGGAGATGTTTCCTTTGAGCATTTTAGGTTTCAGTCTGTTTTGCTTTCTTCCAGTAAGAAACGATATGGTAGCAAGAAAGAAGCAGCACTATCCAAAGAAAGGATAGGACACTGAGAAATAAACCGATCATAACCCCAAGAAGCACCTCGGATGAAACGATATGAGATAGTAAACGGACTGGAAAAAAATCATTAATAAGCAAAAGGGTGATGATGAGCATTAAGTCATTTGAAACATTTTTGAATGTGGTGAAATAAACGGCCAACAATGTTCAATATTTAATAGAAATGGTAAAATCATTATGCTTCTATAAAATTAGTGAATGAAAATGAAAATAGAGGATGCTGCTGAAAATGAGGAAAGTATCGCTAGAAACAAAGATTCTTGGGTTAGTCTTATCGTTGAGCCTGTTTTTGATCCTCTTATTGACGACTTCTTTTTCCTATATGGAAGGAAGGCAAATAGCGAAGGATAAAAGTCAATTGGCTTTGGAACTTTCAAAGACGATTAGTTTCATGCCTACGGTTACAGAGGCCTTTGAAACGGATGATCCCGCAGGCACAATCCAGCCGATTGTCGAAAAGATCCGCAGGGAAACGGGAGCTGAGTTCATCGTTGTCGGGAATAAAGAGGGCATTCGCTATTCCCATCCGCTGGCTTCCGAAATTGGGAAGCGGATGGAAGGCGGGGATAATGCCAGGGCCATTCAGGAAGGCGAATATTATGTCTCCGAAGCGGCAGGGTCGCTCGGTCTTTCCATTCGGGGGAAGTCACCGGTATTCGATGCGAATGGAAAAATAATTGGAATCGTCTCCGTCGGTTTTTTAGTGGACGATGTCCGCGCCCAAATATTCAAGGATTTGTCCAAAGAGATGATTGTATCTTTAGTGGCCATCATGATATCGATCATTGGCAGTTATATGCTGGCAAGGAGCATACGTAAAGATACATTGGGGCTGGAACCATTTGAAATCGCCAATTTATATAAAGAAAAAAATGCAGTGCTTCAATCGGTGAAAGAAGGGATTCTGGCCATTGACCAAAATGGGTTGATTACTTCGATGAATCAGCCGGCAAAAAAATTGCTCGATATTCAAGAGTCCGTTCGCCATTTGAATGTGGATGGCCTATTCCCTTCGAAATATTTATTCGAAGTGCTGAAGTCCGGTGAACCGCAGGTGGATAAGGAGATTTCATGGAAAGACAAATCCGTTATCGTCAATTGTACACCAATCTTCGATAGTGAAGGGGTAAGCGGTGTTGTCGCTTCGTTCCGTGATCGAACGGAAATTGAGGAAATGGTCAACACATTATCGGAAGTGAAGATGCATTCAGAGGATTTGAGGGCACAAACCCATGAGTTCACCAATAAACTATACGTCCTTTCAGGTTTGATACAATTAGGCGAATATGATGAAGCGATAGATATGATTCAAAGCGAAACATCCGAATTGCATTCCCTGAACCGTGTCGTGTTCGAACAGATCAAGGATACAAAGGTACAAGCCCTTTTACTTGGAAAGATAGGGAAGGCATCGGAGAAGAAGATCATCTTTGAAATAGATGCCCAAAGTTACCTAGAGAAACTGCCGGATCATATAAAATTGTCACAACTAACATTGATTCTGGGCAACATTATCGATAATGCACTTGAAGCGGTTTCAAGCATGGAAGAGCCGCTCGTGAAATTTTTCGCCACAGATATTGGAAATGATATGGTATTTGAAGTAAGTGATAACGGAAAAGGAATACCTGAGGATGCCGTCGCCCATATTTTCGATCGGGGTTTCACTTCGAAAAACAACGGAAGTCCGAGTGGTTATGGACTTGCGAATGCTGATCATGTCGTCAAAGAGCTGGGCGGCATCATCGAAGTTCACAGCGAGGATGGAAACACCATATTCACCGTGTATCTTCCTAAAGAACAGTGAGGAGGGAAAGAATGCTGAAGATAAGAGCAGTCATCGCGGAAGATGATTTTCGTATAGCGGATATCCATGAAAAATTCTTAAAAAACTTTGATGAAATAGAAGTGGTCGGAAAAGCTGTCAACGCAAAAAAAACGCTTCGGATCTTGGAGCAAAAAAGCCCGGATCTGCTTTTGCTTGATGTTTATATGCCGGATCAACTTGGTACAGACCTTCTTCCGGACGTAAGGAAAAAGTTTCCGAATGTGGATATCATCATGATTACCGCGGCAACGGATAAAGACCAACTAGAAAAGGCGCTTCACTATGGTGTTGAGAATTATTTAATTAAACCAGTGGAAATGAAGCGTTTCAACCAAGTTATCGAAGAGTATCTGAAGAAGGTCCATCTGATGAAGTCCAAACAAGAGATAGATCAGGATTTTGTTGATCTCATTTTGAATAAGGGATCTGCGGTTTCGGAAACGAACGATGGGCCGGCCTTACCGAAAGGGGTCGACGAAATCACTTTGGCGAAAGTCATCGAGGTACTCAAAGCAAGCGATATCGGTTTGTCGGCTGAGCAAGTGAGCGGACAGATCGGCGCTTCCAGGACAACCGCGAGACGCTATCTGGAATATTTGATATCCGTAAAGAAATGTAAAGCGGAAGTCGTATACGGGGTAGTGGGAAGACCTGAGCGAAGATATTATAAAATTTAGAATGAAGTGTGAAACACCTTCAAGATTGGAGGTGTTTTTTTTATGCGATTTCAAAAAAAAAACGATGTTTTAATCTGTTATCTTATTCTTAAGAAGGTTCGGAAATGAGATACAGTCCCATCATCAGTAAAAGAATGAAACTGTCGGGTTTTATAAAATCAAAAGATGTTGATGGATTTTGTGGTTTATGGATGAGGGTGGATAATGTCCTTCATGATGTTTTGCAATTCGACAATGTGGGGGTACCGGCCCATCGTTAACGATACGGAATGGAACCATTATTATATTGTCTTGGATGTACCCGACAACAGTGCCATCATTTCATTCGGGGTCCTTCTATCAGGGCGTGGAAAGGTATGGATCGATGAACTGGAATTCGAGGAAGTCAGTAAAGATACACCTACGACCAATATAGATTACGGCTGTGACCTTTTGGATGGACCGGCAAATCTATCTTTTGAAGAATGAATGCGCAGCAGCATGCCTTTGCAAAAATATAGTCAAAGTTTTCTTAATAATTGCAATCATCCGCTTAAGGAACCCGCCATTCAACCCATGAGTGGCGCCGGCTCAGCCTCGAAAAATCGCTTCCGTGAACACAATGAACATAATTAACAAAATAGTTTTAAAACACAATAAATTGAGAACGCTTACAAATGAAGCGGTTTCATATACAATTTACCTTATTAGAAGATAAGGAGTGATTGATATGCTCGCTTTATTAGGATACTTGATGATAGCGGCGTTTATGATTTTAATTATGACAAGGCGACTTTCAGCCATGATAGCTTTGATTGCAGTGCCAAGTGCCTTTGCACTTATTGGCGGGTTTGGCGGTAAAATGGGTGAGATGGCGCTGGAAGGGATCAAAAGTGTTGCGCCAACGGGAATCATGATTTTATTTGCGATCCTTTTCTTTGGCATTTTGATCGATGCTGGCGTTTTTGATCCGATCATCAATACGATACTTAAGGTTGTAAAAGGAGATCCAGTGAAAATCGCCATCGGCACGGCCGTCCTGGCTTTGCTGATTTCCTTGGATGGAGATGGTACAACCACATATATGATAACGATTTCAGCCATGCTTCCGCTATATAAACGGATTGGCATGAGGCCGCTTGTATTGGCCGGTATTGCCGTTTCGTCATCCGGAGTCATGAACCTTCTTCCTTGGGGAGGCCCTACAGCACGGGTGATGACCGCTTTAAAACTTGAAATGTCCGATGTTTTCACTCCTGTCATCCCAGCGATGATCGGCGGAGTCCTGTTCGTCCTTTTCATGGCATATTGCCTGGGTAAAAAAGAAAGAAAAAGAATCGGGATCATTGAAGTAGATTATCATGTTATGGCACAGCAAGCGGCTGCAACGGAAGATGCTTATCTTAAGCGTCCTAAATTGATAATATTCAATTACGCATTGACTCTTACATTGCTGGTGGCGCTGATCATGGAACTTATGCCTTCAGCGGTTCTGTTCATGATAGGTTTCGCGATTGCCATTACGGTCAATTATCCGAAACTCAGTGATCAAAAAGAGCGTGTGGCAAACTATGCAGACAATGCTTTATCTGTAATTTCGATGATTTTTGCAGCAGGTGTCTTCACTGGAATCCTTGCCGGAACGGAAATGGTCGATGCCATGGCAAACTCTTTGATTCAGCATATTCCAGATCAAATGGGCACACATTTTGCCGTCATTACAGCCGTCATCTCAGCACCTTTTACGTTCTTCATGTCTAATGATGCATTTTATTATGGTGTGCTCCCATTGCTTGCTAAAGCGGGAGCTGCTTATGGAATTGACCCTGCCCTGATCGGCAGAGCTTCACTATTAGGGTTGCCCGTCCATCTATTAAGCCCGCTTGTTCCATCTACCTATCTATTGGTTGGAATGGTAGGCGAAGATTTCGGTGCATTGCAGCGTACCTTCCTGAAATGGGCATGCGGATCGACGCTTGTCATGATAGTGGTATGTGTCCTATTGGGAATCATCCCACTATAAAGCTTTAAAGAGTCCCGTTCGTCAAGATGCGAACGGGACTCTTTTCTGTCTGCATCAAGCGCTGAATAAATCTAGAAAAAGTGAGATACATTATGTTTGTCTTCTCTTTCGCGACAAAGTTAGCTTTTACTTTTATTGAATGAGGAAGGTACGTACCTTAAGATTAAAGGAAACTATATTAATTATGAAGGGGAGAGAGTAAAATGGCTCACTTTAATATAAAAGTTGCAGTTCAAAAGTTCGGTAACTTTCTAAGTTCAATGGTCATGCCGAATATATCAGCTTTCATAGCATGGGGGCTAATCACTGCCCTATTCATCCCATCTGGTTTCCTGCCAAATGAAAGCCTTGCCAAAATGGTTACACCGATGGTTACGTTTTTGCTGCCGCTTTTAATTGGGTATACAGGTGGTAAGTTAATCCATGACCACCGTGGCGGCGTAGTCGGTGCCATTGCGACAATGGGTGTCATCGTGGGATCTGATATCCCGATGTTCCTTGGCGCCATGATAATGGGACCGTTCGGCGGTTATGTCATCAAGAAATTCGATCAATTGATTGAAGGGAAAATAAAAGCCGGTTTTGAAATGCTTGTTAATAATTTCTCAGCGGGGATAATTGGCGGCTTATTGTCCATTCTATCCTTCTTGGCCATCGGGCCTGCTGTAGACGTATTTACAGGCTGGCTTGTAGCCGGAGTCGATTGGCTTGTCGGTACAGGTTTACTGCCGTTGACAAGTATCCTGATCGAGCCTGCCAAGGTATTGTTCTTGAACAATGCCATCAATCATGGTGTACTATCACCAATCGGTGTAGAGCAAGTTAAACAAACAGGGGCTTCCATCCTGTTCCTTTTGGAATCCAATCCTGGACCGGGTATCGGCGTTTTGCTTGCTTATTGCTTTTTTGGAAAGGGAACGGCGAAGAAATCGGCTCCAGGAGCGGCCATCATTCATTTCTTCGGCGGGATTCATGAAATATATTTCCCTTATATCCTAATGAAGCCGATGTTATTCTTAGCCGTCATTCTTGGAGGCATGAGTGGAGTATTCACATTGGTCCTACTGGGCGGAGGGTTGTTCGCTCCTGCTTCTCCAGGCAGCATACTTGCCATTACAGCAGTAACTCCGCATAATGCAGGCGCATATATTGCTAACTTTGCTGGCGTGATCGTAGCGGCCCTTGTTTCATTCATCATCGGTGCATTCATCCTGAAAACAGGAAAGCAATCTGAAGAGAATATTGAAGATGCCGCGAAAAAAATGCAAGAAATGAAAGGCAAGAAAAGCTCTGTTGCCGATGTATTCGCTTCAGATCCGGGAACGATGCCATCAGGCGTCAGCAAAATAATATTTGCCTGCGATGCTGGAATGGGGTCAAGTGCGATGGGAGCTTCGCTGCTTCGCAAGAAGGTGAAGGAAGCCGGTTTGAATATCACCGTGACCAATACGGCGATCTCGAACATTCCTGCTGATGCACAAATCGTCATAACACAGGAAGAGTTAACTCCAAGGGCACAGAATAAAGTGCCGAATGCTTATCATGTATCGGTCGATAATTTCCTATCGAGCCCTGAATACGATTCATTGCTTGCACGGCTTCAGGACGATGGCACCGATGAGCTGCATGAAATCGTCGAAGATGCTGAAGAGAAGGTTCCCGGTGTTCGTGAACATTCAATTGAGCCTGGCATCAACGATGATGAGCAGGATGATAATGAATTGCTTCGCGAAGAAAACGTCTTCCTTAATCAACAATTCGCCAATAAGGAAGAAGCGATCCGCTTTGCAGGAAGAGCTTTAGTCAATGCAGGTTACGTTAAGGAAAACTATATTGAAGCAATGATTGCCCGTGATGAATTGACTTCAACCTATATGGGGAATGATGTAGCCATTCCGCACGGAACCGAAGAAGCTAAGAAAGATGTCCTTAAATCCGGATTTACCGTTCTGCAAATTCCTGATGGTGTCGACTTTGACGGCCAAAAGGCACGATTGATATTCGGCATCGCCGGCAAGGACGGGACACATCTTGAAATTCTATCCGGCATTGCAGTTACCTGCTCCGAAATGGAGAATATCGAAAAGATGGTTAAAGCCACATCAGCCAGGGAATTGATGGATATTATAAATGTCGGAAATAATTAAATACACTTAACCTAGAATAGAAAAGCGTTTGACGCTTTTCTATTCAGTATTTTCTCGTGTTACTCCACCAGAAATGAGTTGGTAGCATGTATATTACTTCAAGGGAAAAATCAATCATAGAATTGATCATAAAAACTTCTGGAAAACATACAGCCTTATCCATTGCGACACAATTGAATGTTAGTGTCCGGACTGTTCAACGTGATCTGAAGTCCATAGAAAAAATCCTGCAATCATTTGAGTTGCATTTAACACGCAATACACATGAGGGACTGACCATCGACGGGAAGAATGAACAAGTCTTTCGGCTTGTACAGCACCTGATGGGCAATCATCCAATCGATCAAACGCCTCAAGAAAGAAAGTTGCACCTCCTTTTAGCTTTACTGCAAGAAGAATCTTATAAAACTCAAGTTCTTGCGGGGGATCTCGGTATAAGCATAACGACTCTTACAACCTATTTGGACGAACTGACTGAATGGTTAAAGAATTTTAATATCGTGATTACGAGAAAAAGGGGAGTCGGAATAGAGCTTGCCGGTACTGAAGAAAATAAACGGAAAGCCCAGGCCGCCTATTTCCTGCACTTTTTTAATGAAGAGCTGATTGAAAGTTTATTTTTGTTGCAAGAAGGGAAATTCCCAGAGGCGAAAATCCTCGACTATTTCGATCCCGAATATCTTCTGGCTATCGACGGGGTGCTGTTTTCCACGTTTAACAGTGTCCATTCCCGTTTGGCGGATAGCGGGTATATAGGGTTAATTGTACATATTTATGTAACCCTGCAAAGGAATGAAAGCCAATTTTTTTTGGAGAAGGACTTCAAGAAAATAAGCGAACTTTCCGATGAGAATAATCTCATGAATAAAATAGGCAAGGAACTAAGCGCCCTGCTGGAAGTCTCTTTTACCATCGATGATATAAGCTACCTGGCTGCCATCCTGAAAGGTTCCAAGCTTCATGCAGCGGATGCCGTTCCATATGACAGTGTGTTGCTTGGCCAACTGATAAGAAGCCTGATAAAAGATGTTTCGGCACAATTGCAAATCGATTTGACCAAGGATTTCCCCTTGTATCAAGGTCTCCTTGCCCATATGGAACCATCGCTTTTCCGGATCAAACAGGAAATGGGATTGTACAACCCCTTAACCGAAGATATTAAAAGAAAGTATCCGGTTCTCTTTTTGGCAGTAAAGACCAGTCTGGAAAAGGGATTCAAAGAAATAAAAGAATTTCCTGAAGATGAAATAGCCTTCATCGTCCTGCATTTCGGATCTGCATTAGTGCTGCGGGAGGAAGAAATATCAATAAGGGCACTCATCGTTTGCCCGACAGGTATCGGCACGTCGAAAATGCTTGCAAGCCGGATCAAAAAAGAAATCATCGAAATCGAGACTGTAGAAATCAAGACGATCAAAGACATCCAACAGCAGGGCAGCCTGAAAAACTATGATGTGATCATTTCTACCGTCCGGCTTCCGTATATCGATAGTGATTATATTCTTGTATCCCCTCTTTTGAGTGAAGAGAATATATTGAACATCAGGAATTATTTAAGGAAGAATATTGAAAACTTCACGAAGAATAAGCGTTATGTCAGTCATTCAGCCCCTAAGGAAACCCTGGCCAAAAAAGAGGATGGCGAATTGAAAGAAGTGCTGCAGGAATTGAAAGATGCCCAGCAGAGCATCGAGTCGATCATGGATAATTTCCGGTTTTATCGGCTGCCGCATCTGAAAGGACATCCAGAAATCATCGAAGAAATGGTCAGGATGGCTGAAAATGAATCACTGCTAATCGGTGCGGATGATGTGGTCGGATCCTTGAACGAACGGGAAAAAAAAGGTGGTTTAGGCATTCCTGGCACTGGAATGGGCCTTTTCCATACGAGACACAAGAATGTGAAAAAACTGATATTCCAATTGGCCCACCTGGAGGAATATCATCTGGTCAAAGGTATGGATGGAAATGACGTCCATATGAAAAATTTACTGCTGATGCTGGCACCTGAGGAATTGAGTGTGAAGCAGCAGGAAATCGTCAGCTTAATAAGCTCAAGCTTAATTGAAAACAATGAATCCATCATGATTTTTTCATCTTCGGACGAGAAAATGATTAACAGAAGGCTGGAAGCCATATTTTTGGACTATTTATATACTAACTTGATAAAGGGATGATTGTAATGAAACAAGCAGTACATTTCGGTGCAGGAAACATTGGAAGAGGATTTATCGGCGCACTCTTTTCACAGTCTGGATATCATGTGACATTTGTGGACATAGCCGATCAAATCATCGATCAATTAAATGATAAAAAGCAATATCAAGTCAAACTGGCTACTGATCAACAAGAATCCGTAACCGTAGAAAATGTTTCGGGTTTAAACAGCTTAAAGCAGGAAGAGGAAATCATTAAAGCAATTTCCGAAGCAACCTACCTCACCACTGCTATCGGTCCTAATATTTTGCCTCATATCGCTCCTTTAATTGCAAAAGGATTAGCCTCAAGGGTGAAGGAAACCGATGAAAAACTATATGTGATCGCTTGTGAAAACCAAATATCGGCAACAGACCTTTTAGAAGGCTACATTCTAGAAAACTTGGATCAAGATACAAAAGAAAAACTAGCCGGAAAAGTATACTTCTTTAACTCAGCAGTCGATCGCATCGTTCCTATCCAAAATAACGAAGGATCACTCGATGTTTTGGTGGAACCTTATTATGAATGGGTCGTTGAAACGAATGAAAGCATTCCTGCCGTTGAAGGGATGACCATTGTAAAAGAACTCGCCCCGTTCATTGAGAGAAAACTGTTCACCGTTAATACTGGACATGCCGTCATAGCTTACCTCGGTTATCTCAAAAATAAAAAATCGACGATTGACCAATCATTGGAGGACGCAGGCATTGTAGAGCAAGTCAAGAATACCCTAGGGGAAACGGGCGCCTATTTAATAAAGCAATACGGTTTGGATGCAGATGAGCATCAGCAGTATATCGAGAAAATCATTAATCGATTTAAAAACTCCTACCTGAATGACTCGGTGAATAGAGTCGGCCGTTCACCGCTGCGCAAGCTCGGACCAAACGACCGCCTCGTCCGTCCTGCCGTAGAAGCTAAAAAAGCGGGACTTTCCTATACTAATCTGGCGAAAGCGATAGCCGCCGCTTTACTCTTTGATTTTAACGAAGATGAAGAAGCCCTTAAACTGCAAGCGATGATCAAAGAACACGGTATAGCC
>NZ_JBHVQU010000061.1:0-23736 GCF_042886655.1 Peribacillus sp. NPDC058002
GGTTAGAACAGATACAGAAAAAAACTGGATTAGACCTAAACAATTATGATAATGGCATAAAGTTATACTTAGCTATTTTGGCATATAAATTATTGAAATACATTCAAATTCAGTAAGGTGAAACGGATTTAACAACCCTTCACCTCCTTGGAGAATATGCATTTGATTCACGCTTTTCCCGCAGGAGTCTCGCACCTTACGTTCCAATCAACATTTGAAATTTTAGGTAATGCCCCTTTTGTCTACAAATTCAAACCGATAGCCATGGGCTATCGGTTGATCTTTTATCCCTCTATTTGTTGATCGTCGTCAATATCTCCTTGAGGCACGATTAATTCGTTATAGAATGCAGCCATTGTTGTTCCCGCATAAGGAATCAACCATAGTAAACCAATTCCAACCGTGAACATGCAAAGGATGCCCCACCCGATGAAGCTTAGGTGCATAAGGAAATACTTCCATTTCAAGCCCTTCATTCTTTTTCTGCTTTCTGTAATGGCTTCAAGCACCGTGTATTCAGGATGATCCTTCAATAAGAAAAACTGCTGCGAATAGGCGATAGCTTTGATGATACCTGGAATGATTAATAATAATGACCATAAAAAAATGAAAATTGCTTGTAAGATGGATGCCCCAATAAGTTTGAAAGAGGTTTTTCCATCTTTATAGATGGCGAATACTTCTGGAATATCAGGGTTTCCTTCCCTAACCAAATTCAGGTAGAACCAAGTGGTCGAAATGGTAAGCGGGATTAAGGCAATGGAAAAGACCATGCTGAAGATATCCGACCATAATGGTGTTTCTTCCTGCATGAGCCATTGTGAAAACCCACCGCTTCCGATCACATCGACAATTAAAGGTAAAATGAGGTTGATCAAGAACAAGAGCAACATAAGCGAAATAGTTACTCCCCATTTACCTCCCAACGACTGAAGGGCTTTCCTCTTTAATTCTGAGATTCTCATACTCTGTTTTAACTCCCCTTTTTTAAATGGCGGAATTCTGAATGTTCCTTTTTTATTGTAAATATGGATGGATTCAGAAAAACCACTATTTATTTGATGTTTAAATCTCACGTTGTATTTTAACATAATATTTCTGGTCGTGGGCTTAAATTCCTAGAAAGCACACATGGATAAAGGCAAGCGGTTGAACCGGTTTCGGGCAGCCATGATCAACTCCTTTCATCCCCTTGGTCTACTGGCTTGTTTGTTCCATAACAGTTTATGAAGGGGAATAAGGCATTATGCGCTTCTAAATTAAAATACCTTCGCGAAACCCTACCCTGTTTAGAGGGTGAACGGTCAGCGAAGGCGCTTGGATTTATATTGGTAAAAAGTCCTTTCGTTAATCTAGTTCTTTTTTCCTTCTCCCAGATAGGCCGGGCCGCTCATTTAATACTATCCTAAGATCTTTCGAACAGCATGGATAAAAATGTTAACACCGTACTCCATGGCATCTTCGTCAAAAGTAAAACGCGGATGATGGTGGGGATAGGCGATTCCCTTTTCCTTATTCCCAGCTCCTATCAAGAAATAATTGCTAGGTGCCTCCTGTTGGAAAGCCGAAAAGTCCTCAGCCCCCATCGTCGGTTTTTGGTGGTCGACAGAATGTTCTCCATAAACTTCACGGACAGTTTCTTCAATGAGCCTGGTGACCTCATTGTCATTTATGACCGGCCGATATCCAGTTAGATAGTTGAATTCATAAGAGGCGCCATGTGCTTCCGTAATGCCTTTGATTACCCTTTCCATAAGAATTGGCATGGATTCCCGGAATTTCAAATCAAAACTTCGAACCGTCCCGCTGATCTCAACGGAGTTTGCAATGACATTAGCCGCTTCCCCGCCAACGAACTTTCCGATGGAGAGAACCAAGTTGTCCAACGGATCTGTATTGCGGGACACGATATATTGAAGGTTCGTAACGACCTGGGCACCGATTGCGATGCTGTCAATCGTTTCATGAGGTGCAGAACCATGCCCTCCCTTTCCATTGATGGTCAGAAAGAAACCATCCGGCGCAGCCATCATCGGTCCATACACGATGCCAAATTTCCCGACTTCAAAGGTGGACATGAGGTGGGCACCAATCACGATATCCACATCTTCCATAACGCCTGCATCTACCATTTCCTGCGCTCCCCCAGGAAAATACTCTTCGGCATGCTGAAAAAAGAAGCGGACTTCACCTTTCAGGCTATCTTTCATTCCGGAAAGGATTTTCGCCGTACCAAGAAGCATCGCCGTATGACCATCATGACCGCAAGCATGCATGACACCTGGTGTTTTGGATTTAAAGTCGAAAGAGTTCTCTTCCTCGATCGGCAGTGCATCCATATCTGCACGGATGCCTAATGTTTTTCCAGTCTGTGTACCAATCAAGCGGGCCATCACACTGTATTTTGTCGGACGTGTAACTTCCAGGTTTCCAAATGACAACAGGGTGTCGTATACGAATTGCGATGTCTTCTCTTCTTGATAGGATAATTCCGGATGCTGGTGAAGATGACGTCGCCAAGCAATAACATCTTCTCTTACACTTTTTATTTCCGGATATAACTTCAAACTTTGCATGACCATTTCCTCCTCAAATATGAACAATAAAATCTATCCATCCAGTAAATCAGCAAGTTGTGTGCCAATTATTGATCTTCTGCATTTAACCATCCGGCTTCTTGAAAAATTGGATTTCAGCAAGCCCTATGAGCCTTAGACACTCAAACGGCAACATCGCTTTCAAGGCTCCCTCGCATGGAAGTGTAAAATTTTTTACCCTTTAGCGTAAAACTTTTTTTACTACTATTGAACATCCGTACCAAGAAAGGGAAAGGGACGAAAAGGAAACCTGCCCCCTTTTCGTCCCCATTTTTCTATTTAGTTATCGTCGTTTCTTTTTGATAAACCAAAGAACCGCCCATATAGGTTTCTTCCACTGTAATCCTATCGATTTCCTCCGGCCTGATCGCCAAAATATCTTGGTCGAGCACAATGAAATCTGCATGATAGCCCGGAGTGAGCTGCCCGACATCCGGGATTCTCGTTATCTCCTGAGCGGCCCTTGTATATAGTGTAATCGCTGTAGGCACATCTACACGCTGATCCTGACCTGTGTCAGTACCGTCATAGGCAACGCGGGTTACGGCTGCCTTGATTCCAACGAACGGATTGACCGGATCGACCCATGCCGTTGCAGGTGCATCGGAAGAGAATGCCAGTTTAATGCCTGCTTCTAACATGGATTGGATGGGGTAGGCTCGCCTTGTGCGATCTGCACCCAGATTATTAAGGTAGCTTTCGATTTCGGCATATAAGAAGATTGGTTGGGGAACAAAAGCGATACCCGTTTCAGCTGCCCGCTGAAGTGCTTGCTTTGTAGGCATGGCTGCATGTTCGATCCTTATCGATGGACCATCCGCGATCCATCCCGTTTTTCCGTAAAAGGTATTCACGATCAAATCGATCGCTTGCTCCCCCATTGCATGTATGACCAATTGAATATTGTTTTTCCTGGCTGCCTCAGCTGCACTTAACAACTCTGCCTCTGATGTCATCTGTATGCCATGGTTCTTTTCTTCCCCTAAAAATGGCGGATCGACCCACGCCGTTTGACCTGACACGCTGCCATCCGAGAATAACTTAACCCCACCTATATGATTCTGGCTTTCTCTGTTTGTTTTACCTTTATCCAGGATCATATCATTCTTCATATCTTCCCAAATGTAGTATAAAACTGTACGTTGCTTCAGGCCCTTTTCGCTTGCTGCCCTATACAGATCCAAGTAATCGATCGGCTTGGTCCTTGCCAGGAGTTCAGTGATTGCCGTGATCCCGTGTGATAATAATTTGGGACTCAGTTCGGCAAGAGTATCCGTTTCTTCTTCAAATGTTTGAACCGGCATCACTTTATTGACCAATTCTTTTGCATTTTCCCGTAATATCCCTGTCGGCTCCCCTTCTGAATCCCTGTCAATCTCCCCCCCTGCTGGATTTGGCGTGTCCTTCGTGATCCCGGCCAATTCCAATGCCTTGCTGTTGACGGCGATAATATGGCCGCAGGTCCGGGTTATGACAACAGGGACGTCCGTTGTCGCCCTATCCAAATCGTAGCGTGAAGGGGACCTTCCTTCCGTCAATTTCCCTTCATCATATCCCCAGCTTTCAATCCAATCCCCTGAATTATGGGATTCACACTGTTCACGAACGGCCTTGATCAAATCCTCAATCGATTCAACGACAGGGGGCATACATGGAATTTGCTTGGCTGCCTTAGCTAAAAACAGCGGATGCAGATGTGCATCAATTAGTCCGGGAAGTACCCGCCGCCCTAGAAGATCGATCCGTTCCCCATTCATTCCGTCTGTCTCTGATTGTTCTCCAACCCACTCGATGCGCCCATTATGAACAATCATGGCACTCGCATAAGGTTGTTTCGGATTCGCTGTAAATATTTTTCCGTTTATATAAATACATTTCATATTTCCCTCTCCTTAGTAAGTAAAATCTAAATGATGAAATCCTAATCACCTATTTATTTTCCTATTCAAACTTATGACCTTTCTCGGCATTTAAGATGAATGGTTTTCGCCATTCATGGGGCTTGAAGGAATTTCCTGGGCCTGTTTTCCGTGGATGAACGTTCCTGCCAAGAATCCCAGTACCGCCGGAATGAGCCATGCAAACCCATACGAACTGAACGGAATGATGGAAATGAAATCATTCATGAATCCCACATGGAGGCCGATGCTTTCCAATGTTTCGCATAAACTGATGATGAACGTGGCCAGGACCGCCCCCTTATAGGCTCCCGCTTTTGGGTTGTATTTGCGGAAAACGCCAAGTATGACAACCACAATCGAAACAGGGTAAATTCCCATGAATAATGGTACGGAGTAGTCGATGATCTTTTCGACACCCATTAGACCCATCAACACTCCCGTGGCGCAAACGACGATCACCCAATTACGATAGCTCACTTTTTGCTTCGTCAACCCGCTAAGGAAGTCCGCTATCGAAGCGGTTATTCCAATCGAGGTGGTAAGGCACGCTAATGAAACCGCTATGGCCAATGCAATCGTCCCGTAATCTCCAAGCAGATTATAGACCAGGCCCGTCACCAGCTGCGTATTCTCCATGTCATTAGGGAATAACGCGCTTCCTGTAGCACCGATATACAGAAGCCCCCCGTATATGATGAGCAATCCCAAACCAGCCACTATGGTTCCATTCATGACCACTTTCTTCATTTTGGAAGGTTCGGCATATCCTTTTGCCGCAATCGAGCCAATGAAAACCGAGGCACAAAGAAGGCCCGTGAACACGTCACCCGTCTGATAAGCACTAAAAAAGGAGTGGCCGAACGGATTTTGAATACCCGTATTTACAGGCGCCCCCAATGGATCGAATGTGCCTTTGATGACGATAAAAAGAAGAATCGCGAACAGGGCAGGCGTTAGCACTTGTCCGACTTTATCAATGAGATTAGATCGATCGCTGGCAAAATAAAAATTCAATCCAAAGAAAATGATCATCGTCACGAAAGATGGCACATTCGGGAATAATGTATGAACCCCCATCTCATGGGTCGTAGCGGCCGTCCGGGGTACAGTGACGAGCATCGCGATCCCTATCATGACGACCAGATTGAATACCTTATAAAACCAGGGGCTTATCGGCCTTGTCAGTTCTTCAAATTTCCCTTTTGAATTCAGGACCGCCACAACTCCCAGTATGGGGAGTACGATTCCCGTAAGAATGAAGCCAACTAGCGCCACAAGCCAATCCGACCCTGATGCAAGTCCGATCGACGGTGGGAAAATCAGGTTGCCAGCCCCAAAAAATACAGCAAATAAAGCAAAACCAAAAATAAGGCTGTCACGTACTATCTTGTTTGTATTCATCCATTCACCTCTATTTTTTTATCACTCGATGAAGCCTCTTTTCATACGCCTATCCTAGTAATAAGCAAATACCGTGCCAACCTTAATAATATTTGAATAGTTTTTATCCATACTAACCTATGACGCTACATACAAGGCAAAAAGGGCCACGATTCTATTTAGCGTATAGAATCGTGGCCCTTCGATTATCAAAATCCATTATGAAGGGGTGAAATTTTTCCCCCTAGCGTAAAAAAAATTTTACCGCAATTTATGTTTCTCCATTTTATATTTCAATAATTGTTTAGAGATGCCAAGCTGTCTGGCAGATTCCGCAATTTTCCCATTCGTGTTTTTCAATTGACGAACAATGATCTCTTTTTCATATTGCTGAACCGCATCCTTTAAGGAATCCACATTAAGATTGTTGTCTTTGGCCATTGGAGTTTCCGTATAATCTCTGATTCTTCCGGGAATATCATCAAGGGTGATTCTACTTGACTGGACATGATTATATGCCGTCTCGACCGCGTTTTTCAATTCCCTGATATTCCCTGGCCATGGATATCTTTTGAAGCATTGGAGCACTTCATCCTGAACACCGTCTATATAAATATTCATCGTATTGTTGTAAAAATTCAGATAATGGTCAACAAGGACTTCTATATCTTCTTTTCTTTCCATCAAGCTTGGCAAGTCAATCTGCACGACACCAATTCTATAGAATAAATCTTCCCGCAGCCGTTTCTCCGCCAGTAAAATATCCGGTACCTCATTCGTTGCTGAAATCACCCTAATGTCCAAGCGGATATTTTTCTTTCCGCCCAGTCTCCTGATCGTTTTCTCTTCAATCGCTTTCAGAAGCTTCACCTGAAGATCAATATCCAAGGAATTGATTTCATCCAGAAATAAAGTTCCCCCTTCGGCCTGTTCGAATAGACCCGGCATATCTTCCGACCCGGTGAAGCTCCCTTTATTCGTACCAAACAAAGTGCTTTCCCATAAACTAGCAGGAACTGCACTGCAGTTAAGTGAAATGAAGGGCTTTCCAAATCGATCGCTTAAATTATGGATCGCCTGGGCGATAAGTTCTTTTCCTGTGCCCGTTTCCCCAACGATCAACACATTTGAGGTCGTTAGCGCAATTCTTCCAAGTTTATCTTTAATTCTTTCCATTTTAGGGTTAACCGTGATGATATCATCGATCGTATAAACGGTATTATTTCTCCTGAAAATTTTATGGCTCGAATATTTGTCCAAATGTTGGATGGCATCCTTGGAAAAGAAACGCTTAGAGAATTCCACGGCCCCAATGATTTTACCGTTTTCGGCTATCGGAAATGTGGAATTGATCGTTTCGATGACCTCTCCCGTTTTGGTGATCATCTCTTGTTTTATATTACATAACGGTTTTCCCGTCCTTAACACATTCATGAGCGTACTATTTTCGTTCGTGATGTTTTTATAAAAGGAAGTGACACTCTTCCCCATGAATTCTTCCGGCCTTATCCCAAGCTCTTTAAGGACATTTAAATCTGCCATATCATAAAAAATGATCATCCCTTTATCATCTACGACCAAAACATTATCAAAGTCGGATAATCGCCTGAATATATCCACATCCATATTCACCCTTCCCGCCTCCTCTCAACTTTACATATTCAAACCCTGACAATCCCCGCAGATCTGTTGTAGCTTCATGGGTTGAAACTGCTTTGTGCATTGTCCAATCATTCTGATATTTTACCATGAAACAGGGCGTTTTTTCTTTTCAAACTTTTTCCTGGCTTTATGATTACCATTTAAATGATCACAACAAAAAAGAGCATCCCAAAGCAGAAATCGCTTCCGCCTTTGGAACACCCTCTTTCCTATAATCAATCAGAGCCAGTTATAACAAAATCGTCTTGGAGCAAAGCTAAAGGAAGCTTTCTATTAATAGGATCCCCTGCCGAAACATTAATTTCAGTAATGTGACCACTGGCACCTATTGAAACATCAATCAATTTCCCATCCTCCGTTTTCACTAAAAAGAGCCTCTCCCATTCATAAACATAGGAATTCTTTTGAACGTAAACTTGTTCGACGGTCCCATCCTGAGCACACTCGATGGTATGAATCGGTTTTAACACGGAATCACTCCTCCACTCTCCATTATTTGACTAAAGCTTATACCCAGCCACGGAATATTGAGGCTTCTGCCATTTTTCTGACACCGACCATATACGCTGCCAGCCTCATATCCACTTTTCTTGTCGCGGACATTTCATATACTTGATTAAATGAATTGACCAATAACTCTTTTAATTTGGTTTGGACTTCAGCATCTTCCCAATAATAACCTTGATTATTTTGAACCCATTCAAAGTAAGAAACTGTCACACCGCCTGAACTTGCCAATACATCAGGTACGAGAAGAACATTGCGTTCCGTCAAGATCTTGGTTGCCTCCAATGTAGTCGGTCCATTCGCTGCCTCCACGACAATTTGGGCTTTGATAAGATGGGCATTTTCTTTGGTGATTTGATTGGAGATGGCAGCAGGCACTAAAATATCACAATCTTGTTCCAGAAGTTCCTTATTGGTGATTGTATTATCGAATAGTGTCGTTACCGTTCCAAAGCTATCCCTTTTATCAAGTAAGTAATCGATATCCAGACCATCCTGGTTATAAATGGCACCATATGCGTCCGATATGCCAATCACTTTCGCACCTGCATCATGCATGAATTTGGCCAAAAAGCTTCCTGCATTCCCAAATCCTTGGACGATGATGCGTGCACCTTTCAATTCTATGCCCTTACGCTTTGCCGCTTCCTCGATACAGATCGTGACACCTTGTGCAGTCGCCTTTTCCCTACCATGTGAACCGCCCAGTACCAGTGGCTTACCTGTAATGAAACCAGGAGAATCGTGTTCTCTTATTCTACTGTACTCGTCCATCATCCATGCCATGATTTGTGAATTCGTATAAACATCCGGGGCCGGAATATCTTTTGTCGGCCCCACTATTTGGCTGATTGCCCGAACGTATCCACGGCTAAGCCTTTCCAATTCACCGATGGACATTTGGCGCGGATCACAGATGATGCCGCCTTTTCCTCCGCCATATGGCAGATTCACGATTCCGCATTTCAAACTCATCCACATTGAAAGTGCTTTGACTTCTTCCTCATCGACTTCGGGATGAAAACGGATTCCGCCTTTCGTCGGACCGACAGCATCATTGTGCTGGGCACGGTATCCAGTGAAAATCTTCGTCGTATTGTCATCCATCTTAATCGGAATCCGGACGGTCAGCATCCGGAGAGGTTCCTTCAAAAGCTCGAACACTTCTTCAGAATAGCCAAGCTTATCAAGCGCCTCCTTGATTACGACCTGTGTTGAATCAAGCAAGCTGGCAGTTTCTTTTTCTTCTTTGATCGTTGTACTCAATGGAATTCACCTCATAGGTATATTAGGATAAAACTCTTTTAATGCGTTCGATTGCCCAATCCAAGTCTTCTTTTGTAATAACTAATGGCGGAGCAAAACGGATAACTGTATCATGTGTTTCTTTACATAGCAGTTTTTCTTCTTTAAGCTGCTCACAATAAGGTCTTGCGGCTTCTGTTAATTCGACTCCGATGAATAAGCCTCTGCCGCGGATATCTTTAATCATTGGATTCTTGATTTCTTTTAAACTATCCATAAAGTATTGTCCAAGCTCCAACGAACGTTCTGCAAGCTTCTCTTCTTCAAGAACTTCCAATGAAGCGATGGAAACCGCACATGCCAATGGATTGCCGCCGAATGTAGAACCATGTGAACCAGGATTGAATACGCCAAGGATTTCACGGTTTGCAGCTACGCAAGAGATTGGGAAAACCCCGCCGCCCAGCGCTTTACCTAAAATGTACATGTCCGGAACTACTTCATCCCAGTCAGAGGCGAACATTTTTCCTGAACGTCCAAGTCCTGACTGAATTTCATCAGAAACGAATAGGACATTATTTTCTTTACATAGGTCGTAAGCTTCTTTTAAGAATCCTTGTGGCGGTATGATGATTCCCGCTTCACCTTGAATCGGTTCGATTAAGAATCCAGCCGTTTGCGGTGTAATCGCTTCTTTCAATGCTTCAAGATCGCCGTAAGGGATAAGCTTGATCCCTGGCAGCATCGGTCCGAAGCCCCTTCTATATTCCTCATCGGATGATAAGGACACCGCTGCCATTGTACGGCCATGGAAGTTACCGACACAAGCAATGATTTCAGCTTGGTTTTCTGCGATTCCCTTTACATCATAACCCCAGCGTCTAACAGCTTTGATTGCTGTTTCAACGGCTTCAGCACCCGTATTCATAGGCAGTGCCATGTCTTTTTGCGTAATGCGGGAAACCATTTCATACCATGGGCCCAATTTATCACTATGGAATGCACGGGACGTTAATGTTACGCGATCAGCTTGCTTTTTTAATTCGTCGATGATTTTCGGATGCCTGTGGCCTTGGTTCACTGCTGAATAGGCACTTAGCATATCCATATATTTGTTGCCTTCAGGATCTTCCACCCAAACTCCTTCTGCCTTCGCGATGACGATTGGAAGTGGATTATAATTGTTTGCACCATATTGTTCTGTTTGCTCGATTAATTTTTCCGTTACTGTTGTCATGTTGATTCCCCCTAAAATTTATAGCGTTTCAGATGTTGTTTTTCCTTGAAGGTGAAGAGCTAAATAATCAGGACCGCCCGCTTTTGAATCTGTACCTGACATATTGAATCCGCCAAATGGCTGGTATCCTACAATGGCACCAGTACAGCCGCGATTGAAGTACAAGTTACCTACGTGGAAATCCTCACGCGCTTGTTCGATATGTTCGATGTTGTTCGAGATGACAGCACCCGTTAATCCATAATCCGTGTTATTGGCAATCTCGATTGCATGATTGAAATCTTTTGCCTTACAGAATGCAACCACCGGTCCGAAAATCTCTTCTTTCATGACACGTGCGTTTTCATCCACATCGGCAATGATAGTTGGCTGGATGAAGAAACCTTTTGAATTGTCTCCTTCTCCCCCTGCAACAATTTTCCCTTCTTCTTTACCGATTTCAACGTAGCTCATGACTTTGTCGTAAGCGGCTTGATCGATGACCGGACCCATGAAGTTGCTTACATCCGTTGGTTCCCCAATTGTTTTTTCTTTCGTTAATTCAATGGCACGATTCAAGACTTGGTCATATACATCTTCCACTATTACGGCACGTGAACAAGCAGAACATTTTTGACCGGAGAATCCGAATGCAGAAGCGACGATTGATTGTGCCGCCAATTCCAGGTCTGCCTCTTTATCAACAACGATCGTATCTTTACCGCCCATTTCAGCGATGACACGTTTTAACCAGATTTGGCCTTCCTGAACTTTTGCAGCACGCTCATAAATGCGGATTCCAACATCACGAGATCCAGTAAAGCTGATGAAACGTGTACGAGGATGATCTACCAAATAATCGCCCACTTCGGCACCGCTTCCTGGAATGAAGTTCACGACTCCAGCAGGCAAGCCCGCTTCTTCCAATACTTCGATGAATTTAGCTGCAATGACCGGTGTTGTACTGGCCGGTTTCAATAAGACTGTATTTCCTGAAACAAGAGCAGCCGTCGTCATGCCTGCCATGATCGCAAACGGGAAGTTCCAAGGTGAGATGATGACACCGACACCAAGTGGAATATAATTGAAAGCATTATGTTCAATCGGACGGCTTTCCACTGGCATGCCGTCTTTAAGCTTCAGCATTTGACGTGCATAGTATTCCATGAAGTCGATTGCTTCCGCTGTATCTGCATCCGCCTCATTCCAAGGCTTCCCTGCTTCTTTAACCAATAGTGCCGAGAAATAGTGTTTTCTTCTCCGAACGGTGGCTGCAGCCCTGAATAAAATATTCGCACGCACTTCCGCGTTCGTTTTTCTCCAAGTTTGGAATGTCTTATCTGCCGCTTGCATCGCTTGCTCGGCAAGATCCTTATTCGCCTTGGATACGGTTCCGATAACTTCTTCTTTATTTGCCGGGTTTACAGAGGTAATGACTTCATCAGTAAACACTTTTTCACCATTAATGATCAGCGGATATTTCTTCCCTAAATCATTAGCTACATCATTCAATGCCGCTTGAAAAGCTTTATTGTTTTCTTCGATTTTAAAATTAGTAAATGGTTCGTGTTTATATGGTTGGACCATTATGTCTCATCTCCCTAAAGTTTATGTTTTTACTTCTCGCTTATTAATTAAGCAAGTTCCGTGCCAACTTTTAATTTTTTTGAAAAAATAATGTTTTTTCTTTAAAAATGCAATGAAATTCAGCACTTTTAGGGCAAAACTGACATAGTATGCCATTATTTTTTGCTCTAAACCCTAATTTTGTCGCTTAAACCTTACACTTTTTATTAATGCAAAATTCATGCCAACTAGAAAAACCATAAAAAACAGCGTTTTTTCACTTTTTCCGCAAAATATTTTTGCACTTCAATGCAAAATATTCTTGCTGTGCAAATTTTATTTGCGCCTTTGCTTCAATTCCTCTACAATAGCTCTAAGAAAAGAAGAAAAACGGGAGGCATTCATGCATTTAGATCAAATCATTAAAATAGAAGGTTTCCAAACCATCCTCCACTCACTGGTGGACGTAATCGATATCGGGTTACATATAATCGATATAAAAGGGCGGACCATTATATATAACAAGAAAATGGCTGAAATAGAAGGCATGGATTCGGAAGAGGTATTAGGGAAAAAGATTCACGAGATCTTTAAATTCAAGGAAGAAACGGAGAGCACATTAATACGGGCGCTTCATTCTGGAAGGAAAACCGAAAACTCGAAGCAGACCTACTTCAATAATCTCGGACAGGAAATTACAACAATCAATAATACATTTCCGATTTTGGACCAGAATCAAAATATCATCGGAGCCATTGAAGTGGCAAAGGATATAACGAATCTTGAAAGAATCATTAAAGATAATATCCTGAATAAAGGCGATACGAAATATACGTTTGACAGTATCATCGGAACGAGTGAGAATTTCTTGGAAGTCATTGAAAAAAGCAAGCGTTCGACCAGGACGGCATCCTCCATCCTCATTGTCGGGGAGACGGGAACGGGAAAAGAACTCTTTGCCCAAAGCATCCATAATGGCAGCAGCCGTTCGACACATCCTTTCATCAGCCAAAACTGTGCTGCCCTGCCAGATAGTCTTATTGAAGGAATTCTTTTTGGGACGAAGAAAGGGGCCTTCACCGGATCGATTGAAAGGCCAGGTTTATTCGAACAGGCACAAGGGGGGACCATCCTTCTTGATGAAATCAATTCCTTAAATCCGAATATGCAGGCGAAATTATTAAGGGCCCTTCAAGAAAGGACGATTCGCCGCGTTGGGGATACAAAAGATAAAAAAATTGACGTACGGGTCATAGCAACGATAAATGAAGATCCAATAGATGCCATTGCAAATGATCATTTACGAAAGGATTTATATTATCGATTAAGTGTCGTTTCGTTATTCATCCCTCCTCTTCGTGAACGGAAAGAGGATATTCCCTTGCTGGCGCAATCCTTCATCGAGAAATTCAATGCGCTGTTCGAATTGAATATTGAAGGGATCAGTGAAGAAGTCTACTCGCTTTTTTATGATTACGACTGGCCCGGGAACGTAAGGGAACTCGAACATATCATTGAGGGGGCCATGAATTTAATGGAACCTGGCGATACAAAGATTGCCATCACCCACCTTCCGACTCTATTTAGGAAGAAAGCCCATTTGGAAGACATTCATCCCGAAAGTAAAGAGAATCATGCAAATGGAGATTTACAGGAGTTGACCTTATCACTTGATGATTATATTGCCAATACTGAAAAGCAATATTTGGAGAAAATCTTGAAAGAACATGGCATGAATATTTCCCAAGCTGCCAAGGCCTTGAATATAAGCCGCCAAAGCCTTCAATACCGCTTGAAAAAGTATCAGGTCAAATAATAACATCATTCCCGCACAAAAAAGGCCCCCATTAATATGGAGGGCCTTCTTTGCCTGCTATTCATTCCACTCGCAATCAGAATGTTTCAGCCGCTTTTGCAACGTTTTCCAAACCATCCGCGATGATTTCTTGTGTCCGGTCCGGATACTGATTATGGCCTTCAATGACCACGACCTCAGGATTGTTGATTCCCCATAGGCCAATTATATTTTTCACTAAATTCACGGCCATTTCAGCAGAAGCCATTCCTTCCAATGCATAATCAGAACCGCGGGCATTCAATAGCATGACTTTCTTATCACCAGCATACCCGACAGGACCTTCCGCCGTATAATTGAACATTTTACCGGCTTGTGCCAAATAGGAAAGGTAGGTGATTAGCGGTGCAGGAACCGTTGAGTTCCATAGAGGGAAAGCGAATACCACTTTATCCATGGCCAGGAATTGATTTAAATATTGGTCAACCAGTTCTGCCGCCTTTTCCTCTTCAGCTGTCAGTTCAAGACCCTGGCTGCGTTTATACAACCCGGTTATCGCCGTATTTCCATAGTACGGAAGTTCTTCTTTAAATAAATCCAGCTCGGTCACTTCATCTGTCAGGTGTGTCTCTTTATATGCTTTTAAGAAGGTGTCATACATTTTCGAGCTGATTGCCTGATCTGCTGGACGATCATTCACTTTAACGAATAATACTTTTGTCATTTCTCCATTCTCCCCTGCCGCGATTTCTTTATTTCCAAATAATTTACTTAAGAATCCCATTATCCTCACCCTTACTTTCTGCTTTTAAATTAGACGACTAAATGAATCTCATTGCCAGATGGATCTGTTACAGCGAAAAATCCTTCTTTTTCCGTTACGGCAGCCCCGATTCCTTGCAGTTGCTCCGTTACTTTGTTTCTCGCATCTTCATCTGCAAAAACAAGAGTATACCAGTTCAGTCCCACACTATTTTCCTTTGGAGCAGGAGCGCCCACGCCATTCCAAGTGTTCAGCCCGATATGATGATGATATCCGCCGGTTGAAGTAAAGAGCGCTCCTCCATATCGATTCACAACGGTAAACCCAAGACCCTGCATGTAAAACTCCTCCGTTTTACGTAAATCCGCTACATGCAAATGTATATGCCCCATTAAAGTACCTGCTGGGAGTTTGCTCCACTCACCATCGCTTTCTTCCAGAAGGTCATTCCCATCCAACGGATCCGTGCCCATTGCGACTTCCCCACCGGCCCATCTCCAAACAGTGGATGGCCGGTCAGTGTATACTTCAATGCCATTGCCATCCGGATCGGTAATGTACAGCGCTTCACTCACTTCATGATCCGCCGCTCCAAATGGATATTTCGTTTGAAGTAAATGGCGTAAAAAAATCGATAAGTCGGCACGGCTTGGCAGCAAAAGGGCAAAGTGATATAAGCCCGTAGTCCGCCCTTCTTTCGGAATCACATCCGCAGGCTGCTCAAGTGTCAGCAACGGGGTTTTTCCGTCTGTCGTTAA
The DNA here is from genome assembly GCF_042886655.1 of Peribacillus sp. NPDC058002. Taxonomy (NCBI): domain Bacteria; kingdom Bacillati; phylum Bacillota; class Bacilli; order Caryophanales; family Bacillaceae; genus Peribacillus; species Peribacillus sp. NPDC058002. The sequence continues at coordinate 15,391 of NZ_JBHVQU010000061.1, forward strand.
AACAGCCAGCCGGTCGGTTTTCTTCAATACTTGAAGACCGATGATTTCTTGATAAAACAAAATAGCCTTATTCAAATCCAAAACATTTAAACTGACTTCGCCAACAAAAGTAATTGGTTTTTGATGAAAGTTTTTATCCATATTATCACTTCCCTTTTTTATTGAAAATCACATGATCCAAAGAAAGAACCGTACGGTTTGCACACACTAGATAGACAGACATGGCCAGCAGCGCCAAGTCCAGTTCATAGCCCGCCGCTTGCCCGTTTCCAAGAAAGCCGGCAGGTAATTTTGCCGTAAAGATCGCCCCCGCCATAATTACCGCAAATAGGACGGCAACGATTCGTGTTCCCAAACCCAGTATAACCGCAATTCCACCGATCAATTCGATTATTGCAACGATGTATGCCATGAAGCCAGGAATGCCAAGACTATCGAAAAATCCAGCCGTATTCCCTATGCCCCCTTGAAACTTTGAAACGCCGTGAATGAAAAAAGTAAGACCTAAAATCACCCTTAAAAAAACTTGACCTGCATCATTTTTATTCATGTATGAATTCTCCTTTTGTTAGTTACTTTATGTAAGTTATTATATTTTAATAAGTTTGTAATGTCAAGTAAGTTTATAGGAATATCTTTTTCCCAAAAGAAAACGAATTGCCGTAGCAACTCGTTCCATGGTGTCACTATTTAAATGTGTAATAAATGGTTGAATTGATGATGAAAGAATCCGCGATCGTTCTTCCGACTTCCTCACATGCCACTTTATTGAACTTTGTCGCATCAACGGGCTCATATAATAGTCGATGAATGCCGTCAACCGACCTTATTGCGACGGTTGCGCCAGGGTTCGTCCGAAATATCCGTTCCAGTATTTCTTCTTTATTGGGAACCAGGCTGGCAATCCATACAAGATCGAACTCCGTGTAGTCATGAAGGGCGCCATCATTCAGGATATAGTCTGACTTCCCTTCGACATCCAGTTCGTGGACAATGCGCCTGCCAAGTGAATGGGCTTGTTCATCTATATCGAGACATGTCATTTTCGCACCCAACTCCCGTTGAAGCAGCAATGGACTTAGTGGCAGAGGACCCGTCCCTACAAATGCGAATGATTGAATATCATTTTTCACCTTTTTCAATTCACTGATCTCCGTATGAATCAGTTCTTTGTAGTTATCCCAATAAATGAAAGAACGGAAGTCATCCAAGGTGTTCACACTGCCAACAAATAATTTTGCATAATGATTCTCCATCAATGATTCAGCAATCGTCAGCTTTTCAAGCATGGTACCCCGAATCGACCGGATTTCATCATAATTGAGAATTTCTTCTGCCACATGCTGATCCAACGGTTTCGAAATCATCGAAACCAGTTCGGTTAAAACGCGATTGATGATTTCGTTATTTGGTGATAAATCATCTTCTTTTAGTAAAATTTTATAAGTATCCAGATATGTATGAATGATTTTTTCCTTGTTTCTAGACCATTTGATCGTTTTCAAGGCGCACACTCCTATTAGGAAATAATTTTTTGCTTAACCGTGGTATATACAAAGCCAAAAATACCGAGCGTCCTAGGCTGAATACAGTAAAGGCCAGCCATAATGCATGGTTTTGATATGCCGGCACAAAAATATAAAGTGTTATCAAGAAGGCAATCAAGGAATAGATCATCGAGTTACGAATAGGGGCAGCTTCTGTTGCCCCAGTAAAAACCCCGTAGAAAACGATGCCTACACTAGCAGATAGAGGGAATAAAATAAGCCAGATCCCATAAATGTTTGCCAGCTCAATGACACGTGGCATCCGTGTGAAAAGCGATAGGATGATATCACCGCATAAATAGTAACTGACGGCAATCATCAGGGAGAACAGAACACCCCACTGCAACGAAAGGATCAGGGTCTTCTTATATAAGGGCTTATCTCCCGCACCAATCGCTTTTCCCACAAGAATACTTGAAGCATTTGCGAGCCCGTCAAAGAAGTAAGCCATCAGATAGTGAATTTGGATGAGTACGGCATTCGCCGCCAATATCTCCGTTCCATATGAGGCACCCTTTGCCGTGAAAATATTAAAAACGGCCAACAGGCAAAGCGTCCTGATGAATAAATCCCGATTCACCGACATCATTTTCTTAATGGATGATGGATCGAACATCTCTTTCAAAGGTGGCATTTCCAGTCGATGAGGCGACGCTTTCACAATAATGATCAGTCCAATGAAGAAGGCTATCACTTCCGAAAAAAGAGTCGCTATCGCCACCCCTTGCACACCCCATGCGAATCCATGAACAAATAGCAAATCCAGTGCAATGTTCATCAGGTTCATGAGCACCTGTAAAACTAGCGAAACCTTGATCTTGGACATCCCCATCAGCCATCCCAATATGACGTAATTCATCAAAGTGAATGGGATCCCCCATATTCGAATGTTGAAGTATTCAGCCGCATATCTTCGGACGTCAGCATCGGGATTCATCAGTGTTAAGGAAACATGTTCAATTGGCCCCTGAAGCAGGATGAAACCTACCCCTGCAACAATCGCCAGTATAAACGGCCTTAAAAAGGCTAAAATGCCTTGCTTCCCATCGTTTGCCCCAAGTGCTTGTGCAGCGAATCCCGAAGTGCTCACCCGCAAAAAACCAAACAGCCAATACAAGGTATTGAAAATGACCGTACCTATAGCTACGCCGCCCAAATAAACGGGGTTTGGTAACTGACCCACAACAGCGGTGTCCACAGCACCGATCAATGGCGTCGTTATCGTCGATATGGTCAGAGGCATGGCCAAGGCCAAATATGATCGATGGTTCACCTTACTACCTCCTTAAGAGTCAAACCTCACTTTAATCGAAACCATTACGATTTAAATCTCAAATAAACTCAACCTCATTATTCAAACATCGAAATCAGTTCTTTTGTGTATGAATGGCGATCGCTGCAAAAAAGCTGTTCGTTTTCGAAAGAATCCACAATAGCACCCCCTTTCATCACCATGATCCGTTGGCTCATCTCCTGTACAGCCGAAAGATCATGAGAAATGAAAAGGTAGGAAATGTCCAAAGTCTCCTGCAGCTTCCTTAACAATTTCAGCACCGCTGCTTGTGACAGAACGTCCAGGCATGAAGTCGGTTCATCCAATATAATGAGGGCCGGTTCAATGCTGATTGCGCGTGCAATGGTCACCCGCTGCTTTTGTCCGCCGCTTAGCTCATGCGGATAACGTTCAGCAAGACTCTTTGGGAGCTCCACAGTTTCCAGCAGCTGTCCGATATAGTTCGCTTCACTTATATACGTAAAATGTTTCATATTGACCTGGCTGCCAAATTGAAGATATGGATCCATCAGTGAATCTTTTATCCTTAGTTTTGGATTCAAGGCCGATGCAGGATTTTGCAAAACGGCTTGGATGTACTTGCGATACGGTTTTAAACTGCGTTCGCTTTTGTTTTGCAGCGCGGTTCCTTCAAATAGGATGCTGCCCTGGTCAAAAGATTCTATCTGAAGGATGAGCCTTGCCAGTGTGCTTTTTCCGCAGCCGCTCTCGCCCACTAACCCGAGGCATTCCTTCCTTTCGATGCTGAAATTCACGTTCCTTAGTATTTCCACTCCGTTATCATAGCTTTTATGGACATTTCTCACTTCTAATAACGTCATCCTGACACCCCTTTAAGTTCAAATGGAATTCTGCTCAATGATGGCGATGATTGAATCAGTTTATTCGTATATGCATGCTGCGGATGATTCAATACCTGATTTTTATCACCGGCCTCAATGATGGCCCCGTCTTTCATGACCGCAATGCGATCCGCATACTTCTTGACATGACGTAAATCATGGGTGATGAACAAGACCGCACATCCGGTTTCTTTTTGGAGCCTCGATAACAGCTGTAAGACCTTAAAGGAAGATACACTGTCCAAGGCTGTGGTCGGTTCATCCGCTATCAAAATATCCGGTTCAAGCAGCAGAGCTAACGAAATGGATACACGCTGAAGCTGCCCACCGCTTAATTGAAAAGGGTATCTGATGTAGATATCTTCATTCAAGCCCACCGATATGAGCGCCTTTACCGCTTGCTGTCTCCTTGCCTTTTTGGAAAGGTTCAAATGTGTTCGCTGATATTCGTCGAAATGTTGGCCGATAGTAAGGAACGGTGTAAATGAACCCTGGTAATCTTGAAAAATATAGGCCAGGCGCTTTCCGCGAATCTTCCTGATTTCAGAGGAAGATAGCGTTAAAAGATTTTTTTCCCCGTACCATATTTCCCCCTTCGCTTGGAGATTGGGTGCAAGCAGCTGACATATGGCCATGGCCGTCATGCTTTTGCCGCTCCCGCTTTGTCCGACAAGTGCGGACCACTCACCTTCCTGTACATCTAACGAAAGATCCTTGACGATATGACGTTGCTTTCCCATGATATTTAGCTGCCTCAAGGATAAAATGCTCATGATTCCACCTCCTTTTTCACATCGAATGCATCGCGTAAATAATCACCGAGTATGTTGGATAGAAGGACGACAAATACGATGGCGAGCCCCGGGTAAATCATCAGCAACATATTGGACTGGAAGTATGGACGGGCATCATTCAGCATGGCTCCCCATTCTGGTGCCGGCGGCTGCGCCCCGAGCCCGATATACGATAAAGAAGATATGAGCAAAATGATTTTTCCTAAATCAAGGCTAGCCAATACAAGCACGTTCCCGATAAGGTGCGGAAATAAATGCTTCCGCATAATCCCAAATGAACGTAATCCATTGATTGTAGCAGCTGTGACATAATCCTTCCGACGTTCGGTGATCACCGTACTTCGCACAAGCCGGGCATAATTCACCCATTTCACTAGAACGATCGCCAACAGGAGATTTTCGATTCCTGGTCCTAATAAGCCACTAAGCACAATGGCAACGATCGTATCAGGGAATGCAAGAAATGTATCTGCAATGCGCATGAAGATCCGATCGATCAGACCTCCTTTAAAACCGGCAATCACCCCGAACGGGACGCCGATGATAACGGCGGCAAACAGAGATAAGAGACCGTAGCCAACCGTCAGCTGTGCGCCAAGCAGAAGACGTGTCAATACATCACGCCCTAGATGATCCGTCCCTAGCGGATGTTCCAGGCTCGCCGGCCAAAGCCTTTCTCCCAGATTGACCAGTTCCGGATCATGTTTCAGAACAAGAAAGGTGTATGCCGCAACGGCAAGGACTGTAGCCATCAACGTAAAAAGGACGGTCATTCTCCAGCGCTTTTTGGATTTTTTTTTGATAACTAACTCCATTTTCCATGCTTCCTTTCCTTTAGCCTTAGCTCCGGATTTAAATAGCGATAAGATAAATCCACGGCACTATTAACCATGAATACAATGATGGCCATGACCAACAAGTACCCTTGAATGACTGGATAATCCCGTGACCGAATCGAGTCCACGACCATCTTACCTATGCCTGGATAGGCAAAAATCACTTCGATCACCACTACACCGCCGATCAGGCTGCCGAGGCTGACACCGAATACGGTAATGACCGGGGGCAGGCTATAACGAAATGCATGTGCAAAGAATATCCGCATTTCTGAAATCCCCCTTGATCGGGCAGCCCTGATGAAATCATGACTGAGGGAATCCATCAAACTCGAACGCAGCAAACGGACGTACACACTTGTGATGGCAAGCCCCAACGTGACTGACGGCAGAATCAAAGAACGAAATCCGTCCCTGCCCATTGTTGGAAGGGCCCCCCACCGTACCGCAAATAAATCCATCAAGAGCAGCCCCAACCAAAAGCTAGGAATGGCTGCGCCCAACAAAGAAACGGCGCGGCTAATCTGATCAATCCAGCTTCCCCTGTACAAGGCAGCAAGCGAACCTAATGGAATGGCTATACCAAACATCACAAGCAATGCGCCGACCGCCAGCTCAAGTGTTGCAGGCAGACCGCTCATGATCATCTCCATCACAGGCTGATTCGTCAGATAGGAATTACCGAAATCCAATTGGATAAAATCCGCAAACCAATCGCCATACTGCACTAACAGCGGATCATTGAATCCCAATTCTTCGCGAAGCTTATTGACTTGCTCGTTTGTGATTGACACATCATCCACTTGAAGTATCGAGAGGACCGGGTCCCCTGGAGCAAGCCGAACAAAAAGGAAAGAGATGAATGTAATCACAAGGACAAAAATCACGACCTCAATGAATCGACGGACTAAGATGCGGAACATTCACTTCACATCCAGTTCATTTGTCAGCATGTAGTATTCGCTTCTCGAAGTGATCCAGTTTTTAACTCTATCGGCATCATAAGCAACAAGTGTATTCGGATGTAAAATGAAAGAATTATACACATGTCCATCCACATACATCGCAATATCCTCAGCTAAATCCGAACGCTTTTCCTGCTCGACCGTTACATTCAGCTTATCAATCAGGGACGTCAGGTGATCATCATCGGTCCCACTGAAGTTCAAGGCTCCCTTTGGATGATAAGTAGCATTTAAATAATAGCCGGCATCGCCGCGCGGAGCCGTTAAATTGCTGTAGGTCGTTAAATCCCAATCGCGATTGGCCGCCATATACTCTTCAGGGATTTCTATTTGCTTGATTTTCACATCAATCCCCAACTGGCCCGCATCCGATTGAAAAACTTGGGCAATTAACGGCAGGTCGGCACGTGAACTGTATGTAAGAAGTGTAAACGTTAACGGTTTACCGTCCTTTTGCATGACACCATCCACTTTTTTATATCCCGCCTGATCAAGGAACCCTTTAGCAGCTTCCATTCCATTCTCTTTTTTCGGATAGTCCGGAGCAAAAGAGAAAGTGGACGGAAATGGTCCTGTTGCCACTTCTGCATGACCATGTAAAATCGTATCAGCAATGGAAGAACGGTCGATCAAGGCATCTATCGCCTTTCGGACGTGTATGTCCTGCAGTGCTTCACGTTCCAAATTCATCGTCATTTGATGTACGCGGAAAGTGGATGTCGATTCAACCTTCACACCATCTATCGCCTCCAAATTTTCCAGGCTTTCCACTTCTGGACGGAAAACAATATCGGCATCTCCCGATTCAAGGGCGAGGGACCGTGCATTGGCATCTTCATTAAACGAAAACCTGGCTCTCTCAAGCTTTGCGGCTCCATCCCAGTAAGGCTCATACCGTATTAAATCAACAGCCGTACCAGGCATGAATTTCGAAACGGCAAATGGCCCTGTTCCTATCGGTTTGTTTATATAGTCACTTTCCTTCACGTCAATAATCGATGTATTAGGATGGACCAATTCAGAAGGAAACTCAGGAAAGGGAACCTCCGTCTTGATGGACAGCGCATTCCCGTCCGCTTCTATCGATTCAATCCGCAAAGCATTCTTGATCGCCGGACTATCCTTCATCGCCCTCTCCAAGGAAGCCTTCACCGCTTTGCCATCCATTTTCTTTCCATTCTGAAAAGTCACACCCTCCCTTAACTCAAAATTCCATAACTGACCATCCTTGCTATCCCAACTTTCCGCCAGCCAAGGTTCGATGGTCAAATCCTCATCATTGAGATGCACCAATGTCTCAGTGATTCCAGCCCTTAGTGACACATAACTAGTATCAACATGCGGATCAAGCGAGCCAGTAGCAAAATTAAAAAGCAAGTTCACTTCCTTCTCCCCTCGCACTTCATCATTCGCAGACTCTGTGGAACAAGCAGCCAAAAGAAAAAATGAAAAACATACTATAAGAATCGATTTACTTTTTCTGAACACGATAGAATTCCTCCATTACCTCAACTATTTTCATCGGCTGCCTAAAATCGTATTGATTACGATTTATATTACAGCTTTGCTTTACTATCATGACAAATCAGGCAATGCATTTCCGAATGCTTATCCGAAATCAAAACTATGTAATGCCTCGGGATTAAACTTAATTCACGAGTATTTGCTCCAAACTCACGAGTATTGCCCTAAGCCCGTGAGTAACATCTCTAAATTTCGTGTAATAGCACCCAAAATTGCCCCCAACTCTCGATTTACTGCACTAATCCACATTTTGTAAAACCTAATCTCATTAAAAAGCTCCTTTCAAACAAATCAAAATGATTACGATTTATACTTTAAACTGCCTTTCATTATAAAACGTAATGATTACTGTTTACAAGTTTTTTTTGAGTTTTAATGTTCAGCGGATATATAATCCGCTTTTTGATTAAGAAAAACTCCTGAAAAAATTTTTCAGGAGTTTTTCGGCTTTTATTTCAAGTTGTTGTAGTGGTTGATAACTTCTTTGGTTATTTCGCTTTTTTCGTCCAATCCGCTAACTTCTTTAAGTGCGGTAGCTATACCG
>NZ_JBHVQU010000062.1:0-23391 GCF_042886655.1 Peribacillus sp. NPDC058002
CATTTATCCCATCCCCGACCATTGCCACTCTTTTACCGGCGGCCTGCAGTTTCTTCACTTCTTCCGCTTTCCCTTCAGGAAGGACTTCTGCAATCACTTGGTCAATGCCCACTTGATGGCCGATTGCATTTGCTGTCCTTTGATTATCCCCGGTTATCATGATGACCTGGATATCCATTGCTTTCAACCTTTCAATCGCCGTTTGCGAGGTATCTTTTATCGTATCGGCAACGGCAATGAGTCCTGCATATTCACCTTCAATGCTAGCGAGCATTGCTGTCTTCCCTTGCTCTTCAAATGCTTCCATCGCTGTTAGGGCCTTAGTAATATCCACATTATTTTGCTTCATCAATTTACGGGTTCCGACGTACAACACTTTTTGATCCACTACAGCTCTCACACCGTATCCTGGAATCGCTTCAAATTCCTCAATCGCAGCAAGTGATATCTGTCTTGCTTGAATTCCTTGAACGATCGATTGCGCAAGAGGGTGTTCAGATTGTTTTTCAGCTGCGCCGATTAGAGATAAAAACTGTTCTTCTTCCATACCGTTCTCGATGAGGACATCGGTCAGCACAGGGGCACCATTTGTCACTGTTCCCGTTTTATCCAAAATGACTGTATCTATATGGTGTGTGGACTCCAAATGTTCCCCGCCTTTAAATAAAATACCGAATTCAGCGGCCCGACCTGATCCTGCCATGATGGATGTGGGAGTGGCCAGACCTAAAGCACATGGGCAGGCTATGACTAGCACTGCAATCATCGCCTCAAAAGCTGGTGTGAATTCTCCAGGGTTAACCCATATCATCCAAACCAGAAAAGTTAAAAGGGCGATTCCGACAACAATGGGAACGAATACACCGGAAATTTGGTCAGCAAGACGTTGGATCGGAGCTTTGGACCCTTGAGCATCTTCGACCACTTTTATGATTTGAGATAGAGCTGTATCCCTGCCGATCTTTGTCGCTTTCATTTTGAGAAAACCATTCTTATTCAATGTTGAACCGATCACAGTATCCCCGTTTGTTTTATCCACCGGAATGCTCTCACCCGTTAACATGGATTCATCAACGGCAGAGTTCCCTTCGACTACTTCACCATCGACAGGAATTTTTTCACCCGGCTTCACCAAAATCGTATCTCCCACGATGACTTCCTCAAGTAGTATTTCAATTTCTTCCCCGTTCCTTAACACCAGTGCCGTTTTGGCCTGAAGCCCCATCAATTTTTTGATGGCTTCGGAAGAACGTCCTTTTGCTTTTGCTTCAAAAAGCTTACCTAAAAGAATGAGGGTGATAAGAATCGAACTAGTTTCGAAATAAAGTTGTGCCGTATTGTGATGGGATCCCATCGAGATGATCGCCTGATAAACACTGTAAAAATAAGCAGCGGATGTTCCCATTGCGACTAATACATCCATATTGGCACTTTTATTTATCAAGGCTTTATAAGCCCCAACATAAAACTGCTTTCCAATCAGAAATTGCACGGGGGTGGCGAATGCCATTTGCACCCAAGGATTCATGAGGAAATCAGGCATATAGATAAACGAAGTAAACCTAAAATGGCTTACCATCGCCCATAACAATGGAAATGATAATATGACAGAAAAAATGAATATATTCTTTTGTTTTTGAATTTCTTTTTGACGGAAATCCACGGATTCCGGGTTATCTTCCTTGATGATTGCCCCATATCCTAACTTCTCCACCCGTTTAATGATATCAACAGGGGAGGCTTCGGAAGGATCATATTCGACTGTCGCATTTTCAAGCGCAAGGTTCACATTGGCCATGCTTACTCCATCCAGCTTATTTAACCCTTTTTCAATCCGGTTAGCACAAGCAGCGCAAGTCATGCCTGTAATCGTAAATTCTTTTTTCTCTTTTATTACATCATAGCCAAGATCTTGAATTTTCTTTTCAAAATCCTTGTTGCTTAATTTTTCCGTATCATATTTAATGACCGATTTCTCAAGAGCCAAATTAACGGTGGCTTCCTCAACGCCTTCCATTCGGTTTAACCCTTTTTCAATCCGGTTAGCACAGGCAGCGCAAGTCATACCTGTAATCTGCATGGTTGTTTCTTTTATTTGGCCGCTCATATCATCCCCGCCTCCATATACCGTTATGGGGTATATTTTTTGTAAAAAAAAGTGCTTAACAGCACTCCCATGACTTATTCGACATCGTAGCCTTGATCATCAATTGTTTCTTTTATTTTCTCAAGTGATACTTTTTCCTTATCAAACGCTACATCTACTTTTCCTGCGTCCAAATGCACTTTTACGCTTTCAACACCTGCAAGTTTTCCTACATTCCCTTCAACTGCATTTACACAATGACCACAAGACATTCCACTTACACTCAATGTTACATTTTCCATTTCAACATCTACTCCTTTATTTTTTCATTAATTTTTGTATCGTTACAAGCACTTCATCTATAACCTCTGTATCCCCTTCATTAAGGCGTTCGACCACACAATTCCTTAGATGGCCTTCCAATAATATCTTGGCTACACTATTCATCGCGCTTTGTGTAGCTGCTATTTGGGTAATCACATCATCACAATACGTATCTTTTTCAATAAGACCCTTTATACCGCGAATTTGACCTTCAATTCGATTTAATCGGGTCGTTAAATTCTTTTTTACTGCTTCTGAGTGATGACTCTTTCGGCCGTGGGAAGAGGTCGTACAGCATTCTTCTTCATTCACAGAATCTTTACTACCATTCAACATTTCATCCATTTCCCATCCCTCCTCGAAAATAAATATACCATACCCTACTACCCTATGCAAAGAGAAAAGCTATTGTGTCAATATTTCTTTATTCTTTGCTTATTAAGCAAATCTATTCCTTAGTCTGTTTAACAAAACTACACACAAAATACCCCATGCGAAGCTAAACAAAAAAGGATGAGCTACATGAGTCTACTATGGATGCAAATAAAGGATGTTCTTACTCCACACCTTTTAGTTGAATACACAAAAAAGTAATATATTTTTCATTGGTTATCAAACAAATAATCCAACAATCATAGCCCTTAAAGTGGAGACAGCCATGCCGCTAAGCAACAGCTTCCAAACATTCCTTCCGAAAATGTGCGATTTTTCATCAATTGCGTGCACACAGTTAGGGGTGGAATTCGCAGGTTCCTCACAAATTGTAGATCCCTGGGGAGACGTTGTTCAGAATTTGATCAAGAAGTTGGTGAATTAAAGGCAACTTTAGATTTAGAGAAAGTACCGCAAATAAGAAAAGAAGTTCCTTTATTCGATTCCAGAGTGCCAGAGAAATATAGAAAAGTTATAAAGTAGAAGCTCCTTGTAACATCTAGAGTTTTATTTTCATTATAGTTCTAAACAAAAAATTTACATAAAAAAAAACCCCTTAGTTACTCTCAGAGGGTTGGTTTGTATCATTTTTTAATTGAGTTTCTAACCCCATATACATGAAATTAGGATCATATACTTACCTTTTCTCTATCTGTAAGGCTAAGTAAACTCCCTTAAAATCTTTTTTATATTTTCTAATTTCCGGTAATTTAGTTTCAGCATTCCATGCCCTTCTTGAGTCTTTGGTTTGCCCAGTGAAACTGTATTATTTAAGAGTTCATTAAATTCTTCTACCTCTGTTAACTTACGGCCAAGTTTTGTTTCAAATTTATTTATCAAAAGCGCAACAGCCCCTGACACATGTGGTACAGCCATGGATGTACCTGATAAGACGGCAAATTGGTTACCAGGAAAGGTTGATACAATTTTCTCCCCTGGTGCCACTAAATCCACTTCACCATTAGAATTACTAAATCTTGATATACGTTCATGCAGGTTAACTGAGCCTACTGCCACAACTTCCTCGTATGCAGCTGGATAACTGTACTCGTTTGTTTCGGCATTTCCATCACCTTCATTACCCGCGGCACACACGACCATTATATTAGATTGAACGGCGTTTATAATCGACGAATGTAAGGCCGGGTCATCATCCGGTCCCCCTAATGACATAGAGATAACCCGTACTTTTTCACCTTTAGGGCCTGTCCAATTGACAGCGTAATTAATAGCTGAAGCAATGCTTTCTGTTGTTCCTTCTCCTGATCCATTTAAAACCTTAAGTACCAGCAACTTCGCTTTAGGTGCTGCACCTACAACTCCAAAACCATTTTCTGCTGCTGCAATGGTTCCGCTGACATGAGTCCCATGTCCGTTATTATCGGCAAAGTTGAAGGGATCACCATAATAATCTTCCGTGAAATTATATCCTCCAATAATTTGACCAATTAAATCAGGGTGATCTGATTGGCATCCTGAATCGATTACGGCTACTACAATGTTCTCACCCTTAAACCCTTCTCTCCAAATAGATCGTGCACGAATCATTTTAATACCTCTTGGAACTTCCGAAGTGGTTTCTGTTATTCCTTCTACTTGGAAGGGTACTAATTGAACATTTGGCAATTCTAGCCTCTCCCTTCATATTACCCCTAAAACGGGCGGAAGCATCGCCTTTTTTTGTCATGACAAAATAGGGAAACCACACTTAAAACCCGTTTGGGAAAGCTGAATCCAATAACATTGATTTCAGCCTTTCTTTATCCTATGAATGGAGACAAGCTTTTGCTATAAACCTTAGTCTAATTTGATATTTTAGTTTACTTAGGCAAAAAATTATTTTATAAAGGAGAGAAAATTCACATTCAGTCAGAACCTTAGTAAAAATATTAATTACATGAACGACCTTATCGGAAAGGAAAAAAAAGCTCCCTCATCGGCAGCTTTTACACTTCCATTATAAAAACCATCATGATTACCTATATGATGCATTAATTCAAATATAGGTAATGGATGAATAATTGATGACTGAACGAACTCCTTTTAAAAGAACTATGATTTTTAAGAATGTGGAACCTATATATCTTCAAAGCTAAAAAATCTAATTAAAAACGGGAACTTGATTGGATAATGGGAATATTACTGTTCTTTCGAAATATTATTATTCCTTTTCTTCTTCACTAAAAGAATGATGGCAACGATAAAGGCTACTGCACTATATATCCAGGTAAACATAAATGCGAGGCCCAATCCGATATTTGCATCCATATAATCGTTTTTCACATGATCAATAGCTAAATATAGAAGCGGTGCCCCTCCAATTATGAGCAGGATGACCCAGAGAACATTCATTTTCAGACTTCTGCTTGATAAAATAATAATGATGAAAGATAGCAAGAGAAACGCTTCTGAAGCTATCGTCAACGTTACCAGATTGCTCATAATATATCACTCCTAATCATGGTTGCCTAAATGGAATATATTTATGTTCCCTTATATCTATGTCGCTTTTCGTTCCTTTTTCATAAATTGATATTATTATCTTAGTAAAAAACCTGAATTCCCCCAAGAGAAATGAAGGATCCAGGTTTCATGTTAATTTTTCTTTGATAATTGCAAGGCATTCTTGATGCTTTTCAGTGATTTTGAGCTTCCGTACATCAAGACTCCACCACGATAGATTTTTGCTCCGATAATTCCAAGTAAAACAATGGTTAAGATCAACACAGCAATGCTGATGGCGATTTCCCAGAATGGAACTTCAAGCATCCCTACGCGCAAGAACATGATCATTGGCGTGAAAAATGGAATGAATGATGTAATCGTAATATAACTCGCTGACGGATTCCCCAATCCAAACATCGCAATCATGAAGGCAATGACGACCAACATAGTCATCGGTGAAATCATTTGCTGGACATCTTCAATTTTGCTGACAACGGACCCAAGACATGCCGCAAGAGTCGCGTACAGAAAATAACCAAGCAAAGCGAAAATGATCGCATAAATGATTGTTGAGATATCGGTGCTTCCGAAACCGAAAAATGAAAAGAATCCTTCATCCATACCAGTCAAGTTTTGTTTAATCGAGAAATAGCCCACTCCAAAAAATAAAATCATTTGCGTAAGACTAAGCAGGGCTACCCCCATTATTTTGGCAAACATCTGTGTGACTGGCGGGACACTTGAAATCAGGATTTCCATGACCCGTGATGTTTTCTCAGTAGCCACTTCCATAGCAATCATCGTTGCATACATCAATACACCGAAGTAAATGACGAATAGGAGCACATACACGAGACCGCGTGCTTGATTGAGATCCTCTTCCGTTTTTGCATTTTTCGCAAGCGCAATCGTATCAAATGCTGGCGGCGTATTCAATTGAGCGATTTGCTGCTCTGTCAAATTCAATTCCTTCGCAGTTATTTGACCCTTCAATTGGGTAAGCGCTAAAAGCAAATCATTACTTACCGCAGAATCTGAAATTTGATTCGCTTTATAAGTTCCCTTAAAGCCGACGGTTTCATCCTTTTCGATTAACAAATAGCCAACGATATCTTCCGCGCCGACCATTTCCTCCGCTTCCTTTTCATCCTTGGCGGATATTATCGATAAGTCATCATTCACACCTGCTACCGCTTTTTTGTAAGAATCAAATAAGCTACCTTCAGTCTTAACGATGACGGCAACCTTTTCCTGATCATCACTGTCGAATTTATCAATAAGATTCGAAATATTCGTAAGGACAAGAATCAGGGCCATCATAATGATTGTAGAAATGATAAAGGATTTCGTTTTTAATTTTGATAGATATGTATGGGAAAGGACAATCCAAAAGTTATTCATAGACGGCACCCACTTTTTCAATGAAAATATCCGTTAGCGATGGTTCTTCCAATTCGAATTTACGCACGAAACCTCTTGGAACAAGATCACGAATCATGTTCTCAGCCACATCTTCTCCAGTGACTTGAAGAATTTTTCCTTCCATCGTGTTCTTTACTTTTGTTACACCTGAATAATTATCCAAAAAGGATAAATCAAAATCAGCTTTAATTGACACATTCTTTTTACCAAAAGAACGCTTGATTTCTTTTAATTTTCCAGCCACAACAGGGGAACCTTTATGCATGATGCAAAGATGCTCACACATCTCTTCAACATGCTCCATGCGATGGCTCGAGAAAACGATTGTCGTACCGCTGTCCCTTAAGTCGATGACGGCTTTCTTCAGAATTTCCACATTCACGGGAT
Organism: Peribacillus sp. NPDC058002; assembly: GCF_042886655.1. NCBI lineage: Bacteria > Bacillati > Bacillota > Bacilli > Caryophanales > Bacillaceae > Peribacillus > Peribacillus sp. NPDC058002. Next base: position 7,097 of record NZ_JBHVQU010000062.1, read on the forward strand.
CCAGTCCGCTGAAGGGTTCGTCAAGGATAAGTAATTCAGGTTTATGAATCATGGATGCGATTAGCTGGATTTTTTGCTGATTTCCCTTTGAAAGCTCTTCAACTCGCTTATCAATATACTCGGGAACCATAAAGCGGTCTAGCCAATACTCCAATTCTTTCAAAGCATCCCTTTTGTTCATTCCTCTTAATCTAGCCAAATACACAATTTGATCACGGACCTTCAGTTTTGGATATAGTCCGCGTTCCTCAGGAAGATAGCCAATCAATGAACTGGTCTTATAATCGATTTTGTTACCATCCCATGTCACTTCCCCTTCAGTCGGGTCAAGCAGGCCGAGTATCATTCGGAACGTTGTCGTTTTCCCCGCTCCGTTCCCACCTAAAAAACCGAACATTTCTTTCTCGGGAATAGTTAAATCAAGCTGGTTGACAGCTGTGAATTCCCCGAATTTTTTCGTAACTTCTTTAATTTGTAAAGCCAATGGACAACCTCCTATTATATGATTCTTAATATATGTTACCGGAAAGGTTTTCCAATTTCAACTACCGAAAAGATCTAAAGAACTCTTCTCCCCCATCATTATATGCAAAGTTCTAGAAACAAATTTCCATTACCTAGCCACCGGAAAAGAATTCCAAACACTTTTAACACTATGGGTCTTCTCTTAATCGTTGTTGAAGTAGTTGTATAGGGTGGATACGAGGGCAGTTACGGGTATTGAGGCTACCGCTAATAAATAATATAAAAAAGGACAGCTATATGATCGGTTTCTTTAGACGATTTCTTGGTGGTCAACCCGGTGTTTTTTAAAAAAATATCGCTTTCGAATATCCCTTTTCATCGGGGCTATTCCCCGGTCGACCACAACATCTAATGAAGACTGAATAAACCTACCTAACAACACGCCCCAGCTTCCATATCCTTATTTCCGATTTGCCGGTATTCACGAAATAAGGCATTTACTTTATCGCTTATTTTAATGACTCTCTTCGTATCAATGTTAAAATTCATCTGTCTCACCCATTCCCACAAACTGGACAGTTGTGAACCTTATCAAATATTTCGTTTGCAAAATCTGCTCGCTGCTTAATTCTTATCTATTACTGACCCTTTTCCTTGAGAAACCATCTCATCATCTTCTCCCTTCCATGAAAGCAAGGGATTGCCAGGTTCTTCTCCTTGTAATGTTTTGATGGCTAATCTGATTGTTAGAATAGCCGTTTGTAGCGCATCAAGCGAACCATATGGCGTGAAAACTGATTAACAACCTGTCAGGTTCTTCCCAAAGAACTGGTCAGGGCGGCAAAAGATGCCCTGTTGGAGACTAAGATACTGCTATCCTCCGGGTCTGTAAATAGGCATTGAAAACAACCATCTTTGTTTGGATTGTTTGTAAGAAGAGAACGCCCCCCGATTCCTAAAGGGTCTAACCAGGTATAGATGATAGGTGGACTGTTTATAAACAAAAAAGACCCAAACCCTTGTGATATCAAGGATTTGAGCCTTTGATAGTTGATGACCTGTGAGGGATTGGAATCCACGACCCCTTCCCTGTCAAGGTCGGAAGGGTCCAATATTCCCAAAAATCTTAAGATAAAATACCCATCCAAATTTTCACAGCCGTTGCTAGAATTAATAGAGCTAAGATGACTTGAAGTATTTTTGTATTCATTTTTTTACCAGCCATCGCTCCTAGAGGAGACGCTATTAAGCTTGCTATAACCATGATCAAGGCAGGGTAGAAGTCAACTTGCCCTGTTGAAACTTTCCCTACCGTTGCGCCAATCGATGAAATGAATGTAATCGCTAAGGAAGAGGCGATCGTTACCCTAGTTGGGACTTTTAAGACAACCAACATAATTGGAACTAATAAGAATCCACCGGCCGCACCTACAATCCCTGAACCCAAACCGACAATCAAGGCTAGAGTTGCTGCGAGCCATTTGTTGAAGGTTACTTGATCCATTGGAACATCATCTATTCCTTTTTTAGGTATAAACATCATGACAGCTGCTATTAGAGCAAGTAGGCCATACACAATATTTATCCCGTCTTCAGACATGGATTGCGATCCAAAACTCCCAATTACACTACCTATGAGTACACTGACACCCATATAGATGATGAGCGTCTTATTTAGATAGCCACCTTTACGATAAGCCCAGACACCGCCTATGGATGCAAATAATACTTGGACGGCACTTATTCCTGAGACTTCATGAGCACTAAAAGCCGCTAAACCGAAAAGTGGTGGTATATACAAAAGCATTGGGTATTTAATGATGGATCCGCCTATACCTAGCATTCCTGAAATATATGAACCAATAAATCCTATCAAAAAGATAGTAATGATAAACGTAATTTCCATTTTTATTGCCTCCTCGAAAAGAAGGGAACCTATAAGGTTCCCTTATCATTATCAGCCTTTTTTAATCCAAAATTTTAGAACTTCATTTTCTTCTGCAGTTTTCACTAGCTGATGACCACCAGATTTTGACCATGCAGCTAAATCTGCTTTGGCGCCTTTATCTGTCACATGTATTTCTAATACTTGACCAGATCGTAAATCATTCATAGCCTTCTTTGTTCTAACAATCGGCATTGGACAAGCAAGTCCCTTTGCATCTAACATTTTATCTGAATTCATCATACATCTCTCCTGTTTTCTTAGTATATAATCTTTTTTTATGTTCAACGAACCGCACAGCGGTTTGGTCCAATTTCCATTTCGCGCTGTTGTTCCTCATCAGGGGTGATTTTCCCCATATTCGTTTTGCGGATTTCTTGATACGCGTTTGGCTGAGGAGGTAAGTTTCCTGTAACCAACTCTCTGAATTCTGTTTCGTCAGCAATGTTCAAACCATGATTTTCTGCAAATAACGTTCCTAATTCCTTCGCAACACTTCCGTCTTCATTTAATTCTTCAATGATCATAAAGTGAGATGGCAGTACAATTAACTCGTTTGACAATTCTCTATAGCGAGTATAAAGTGTTTCTCTCAAGTCTCCTACCCAATCCTCAGCCAATCCTGCTAAGTCTGGTCTACCAATGGAATCGATGAATAGAATATCCCCGGAAAGCAAGTATTTTTCATCGACTACAAATGAGGTGGAACCAATCGTGTGGCCCGGTGAGTATAGAGCATGAATATTGATAGCTGTATGACCAATCGTAACCACATTTCCGCCTTCTAATGGCTGATATTCAAAGGTCACTTCTGTTGCATCTTTTGGTGGCAGCCAGTAAGTTGCATTTGAACTTTCTGCTATTTGTCTTCCACCTGAAATATGATCTGCATGTAAGTGTGTATCCAATACGTGAGTGATCTTCGCTCCAATACTATCGGCAAAATCAAGGTAGATATCAGTCATTCTTGTGGAATCAATAACAGCTGCTTCACCATTAGAAACGACCATGTAAGATAAACAACCTTTACCAAGACGTACAAATTGATAGATTTCTCCGCCATTATTCAACTCCCCAATTTTCACTGGTTCTAAGTGTTCACTCCATGCTTTCATTCCGCCCTTCAAATAAGAAACATCCAATCCAGCTTCAGATAGCATTTCAGCTACCATGACAGATGAGCCTTCCTTTGCACATACTACCAGGATTTCTTTATTGGCCGGGATTTGATCGAGGATTTCTTCCACGCCATCCAGTAGATCAAAGTAAGGGATATTAAGGAATTTAAAGTTCTGCCCTTCAATTTTCCAATCATTAAAGTCACTTTCATTTCGAACATCCAAAATAAATAAGTCCGCTTTATTAATTACTTTCTTTGAAACCTCAGCGGCTGTCATTTGCTTAAACGCCATTCTATATACCCCCCATAGTATTAAAGTTCACAAAAATTTTTACCTTCATTAAAAGGTTAATGTAACATCAGCATCTTTAGCGAACTCTAAAAATGTGATCGCCCCGCCTACTTCGATACCGTCAACGAAAGCTTCCTTTTCCATGCCTAAAACGTCCATGGTCATTTGACACCCAATAAACCTGACATCCATTTCCTGTGCAATTGTAACTAATTCCGGAATTGAAGGAACATTAGCCTTTTTAAAGCCTTCGGCAAAATGCTCCTTACCTTCAGGCAATGGTAGTTGTCCATTCGCTTCTTTATGAATTAAATTCAAGCCTTCAAAAGTAAAGAAAATGGCCACTTCTTGATCTGTTGCAGCAGCTGCCGTTGCGATGTTAAACACTTTATACGCGTCAAATACTCCACCATTACTTGCGATTATTGCTACTTTGTTAGTCATGATATTTTCCTCCATTCTAGGGTCACCTTTATTCATCAACGGATTTTTGTGTAGGTCCGTTCCATTGGCTCATGCCTGGTACAACATTGAATACCTGTTCAAATCCAGCCGCCGTCAGCTTTTGTGCAGCAAGATCACTTCGGCTGCCAGAACGGCAAATCACGAAAACCTCTGACTCTTTATCAAGTTCACCCATACGGTGTTCCAATTCACCCATTGGAAGGGATTTCGCTGCTGGAATATGATGAAAAGCATACTCTGCTGATTCTCGTACATCCAGAAGAATCATATTTCGATTTTCTTCCATCATTTGAAGAAGTTCTTCATTTGATATGATTTTTTCATGCTTCTTCACTTCTGTTTCTTCTCCGCTTGCTTTCCGAAGATAATGTTTTAGTGTGGTTCCTTCTTCAACTGTACCTAAATATTGATGACCTGTACTTTCCGCCCAGGCTTTCATATCGGCAGTTGACCCTTTATCAGTCGCTTGAACTTCCAGTACTTCCCCTGCTTCTAGGCCATTCATGGCTTTTTTCGTTCTTACAATCGGCATTGGACATGCTAACCCTTTTGCATCTAATACGGAATTTGTTTTAATCATTTTATTTCCTCCTTGTGTTTTTATAGGGGCGAGGGTATTTTTAGTTTTTAAAATTATTCTATGGGACCCTCCCATTCATTCATACCTCCCACCATGTTCAACACTTTATATCCATGACCCTCAAGTAACTGCGCTGCCCTTGAACTTCTGCCTCCTGACCGGCAGACCATGATATACTCTTTTGATTTATCCAGATCTTGTAATCTAAATTCCACTAGACCCAGCGGGATGTTCAAAGCATTTGGTATTTTCCCTGCCTTTACTTCATCCACCTCCCGCACATCAATAATATGGACTGGCGAGTTTCCATTCAATAATGCATTCACTTCATTCGGTAAAATTTCTCTCATCTTTATAAGATCCCCCTTTTATTCGCGCCAAGAACTCATGCCGCCTTTTACGTTGGTGACTTCATTAAATCCGAGTTTTTTCAAAGATTTACATGCATTACTGCTCCGCATCCCGCTTTGGCAAATCACAACAACCTCTTTATCTTTTGAAAGTTCTTGTGCCCTTTTGCCTAGGTCGTTTAAAGGGATATTTTTAAAGACCTTTATATGATTGCCCCTAAATTCATTAGGAGTACGGACATCAATGAATTGCTTATTTCCTTTGTTATTCAGCTCAGCTTTTAACTCAGCCGCATTTATATTTTTTATCCCCTTTGCCGGGACAAATCGCTGATATAAAAACCAAACGATGAGACCCAATATGATGAGATTAAATATAGTTCCCATTTGAACTCATCCCTCCAGTACCCCAATTTAGATAAATAAGTTTACATTTCCATCTTCTGCTTCGGCTAAATATGCCGCTACACCTGCATATTCTATTCCATCCATTAATTCCTCTTGCTGTAAGCCCAATAAATCCATCGTCATCGTACAGGCAATCAGTTTCACATCTTGTTCTTGGGCCAACTCAATTAAATTCGGGAGTGACATGGCGTTATGCTTTTTCATCACGTGCTTGATCATTTTCGGACCCATTCCAGCAAAGTTCATGTTTGACAGTCCCATTTTATCTGAACCACGGGGCATCATTTTTGCAAACATTTTCTCCAGGAATCCTTTTTTTAATGAAACCGGCTCATCCTTCCTTAAGGCATTCAATCCCCAGAATGTATGGAAGATGGTCACTTCATGATCGTAAGCCGCCGCCCCATTTGCAATGATATAAGCAGCCATTGCCTTATCATAATCACCACTAAATAAAACGATCGTCGTTCTTTTCTTTTCAGTCATTATGTTTTCCCCCTGATCGATATTTCCATTCCTTTATACCCTACGGGGTATATATTATGCTAAAAAATATAGTTCGTCAACCTACTTCACTAAAAAAAATGAATGGAATAGGTTTTTCTTTATTTAATTGGTCCATGATTGATGGAAGTCAAACCTTCATTCACTTCGAATATTTTTCCATTAACCTTCTCGATACCAAACCCTTTTAACCGAGCTGTATGCATAGTCAAGTACTTACTTGCGGATGCCTTCGATTCAAACAGATAAATGCCACCAGCTTGCTTTGCCTCATTGTCTTCGGTCCAAATCTTCCAGATCAATCCTTCTTCATCATTGATGCTTTTTGCTAAATCAATAAATTCTTTTACCATTTCGTGGCCAAATGGTCCCTCCATTTTAAAATCCACTTGTAAAATATAAGTCATGAATAACACTCCTTTTTCTAAAGGTCAGGTCAGGTCAGGTCAAATTCCATTACCTGCTTTTTATCAGTAAATTAACCGCTTCCTTGACTAGATGATCTGTGCCTTCGCCTTTCACAACGTTTTCCCGAACGCATTGTTCGAGATTTTCACTTACAATAACACCCATTGTCCTATCGATAGCATTACGTGCAGCCGACAACTGAGTGACGATTTCCCTGCAATCCTTTCCTTGCTCCATCATTCCAAGTACACCCTTGATTTGTCCTTCAATCCGCTTTAAGCGATTAATGACACTTTTATCATACTCCATACTCTGCCCACCCATCTATTTACAAATGCAATTACAAACCTCAACTGATTACCTTATTTCCTTTTCCGATTATGAAGCAAAGTCCTAAGTTCAAATGGACATACTGAATATGCAAAACCTCTTAATCAATATTCTCAACCTAATGAGCCTGCGTGCTTTACTCGTGAATTTGCGTATTTTACTCGTAAGTTCAAGCATTTTACTCGTGAATTTGCAAACTTAACTTGTGAGTTCATATTATACCTATAGGGGTATATTGTCAAGCCGTTTCATTCAAACTTTTATTAAAAAATAAAAGCCACCATATCCGGCAGCTTTTGCGTTTTTATTTTAATTTTTTGCCAAGATTCGATTGAAAGATCCTGAAACAATTTTCCCTTTATGCATAACCGCAAAGCGCCTTGAACGTCTTGCGACTGCTTCCGCAAAAATAGCATCCGTTTTATCCCCAATTATCGCCCAAACTCGGTCCCCCTCTAAATTATGCTGTCATTTACAAGCGAGACATTTATACCTTTTCATGAAGCAATGGGATTGAAATTGTGGAAATATCGATAGGTACAGTAGAGGCAATTGAAATACCCGCTTGAGCTAAAGTTTCCGTCAAGGTAGGACATAAAAATCAACTCGTGAAAGCCAAAAATAAAAACGTGCCTATATATGGGCACGTTTTTATTATGAAGGGAAAATTCATTGGTCCTTCCTGTATCTTAATTCGCATACAAGCGATATTGGTCGCTTAATGTATCCCCATTACCGTAAATATAAGCTTTAGAGCCGGATGTATAGGAAGAATTGTCGTACTTCCATTTAATTCTTAGTCCCATGTTTCCGCCTGCCCCATAGGTTTCATTGCCATACTTCTTAATATATTGCGAGAAGCTATCCCACGTCCGGGGGCCAACCACACCATCCACTTTCAAGTTGTTTTCTTTTTGATATTTCTTTACACCCGCTTCGGTTTTTGGTCCAAAAATCCCATCTACGTCAACCACTGCTGAATCCGTATAAAAACCCATGACATTCAGGATATACTGCATATTCCTGATTTCCACCCCATGAGAGTCCTTCCGCAAAATAGAGTTTTTATCCCAGCTTTCGGGATGGTGAAATCCTCCAGCTGACGCTGAAGCAGTGGAAAAAGATATCCCAAGGGCCATTGCTAATACTACCAAACCAGTAAGTAATTTATTCATAGCTCCATCTCCCTCTTTTTTTGTGTATCCGAACTACCTTACCATTTCCCTTCCGATTTTAAATTTCCCTTCCGACCAATTTCCTGTTTTGAATATTATAAATAGATATAAAAAGGATAAGTGCCATTACAACAAGTGCAACAATAATAAATAAGTTTAAAAATAAACTACGCGATTTCCATTTTACTTCTCCCGGTTATGACTATTAAGGTTAATTTACTAAAACCTGAATTTCTTTATATGCTCCAAATGGTTTTTAACAATACGCAAGTACATAATTTCTAATAGACAAAGCCAACATATAGGGAAAGAAATGAAGAAATCGAAATGGTCTTAGGAGGGAATAAATTGAAGGCATCTGATTTGTTTATAAGATGTTTGGAGAATGAAGGGGTTCAGTATATTTTTGGGATACCCGGAGAGGAAAATACGGATCTTATCGATTCTCTAATTAGCTCTAATATTAAATTCATCTTGGTTCATCACGAACAAGCAGCAGCTTTCATGGCAGACATCTATGGCCGGCTAACTGGAAAGCCTGGCGTCTGCTTAGGTACATTGGGACCTGGTGCAACCAATTTATTGACAGGGATAGGAAGCGCTTATCTGGATTATTCCCCTGTTATCGCGATTACAGGTCAGGCGGGCCTTGATCGAATTCATAAGGAATCGCATCAATATGTGGACATTATTGGGGTTTTTAAGGAAGTAACGAAATGGAATCAACAAATCAAGGTGCCGCATACGATTCCGGAAATTATCCGTAAAGCATTTAAAACTGCAGTCATAGAAAAGCCGGGAGCTGTTCATATCGAACTCCCCGAAGATGTGGCGATGATGGATACTGAGGGTGAACCTCTTCCGGTTACACCAATGCCTAGATCCCGCCCTGCAGAGGAAGAAATCAAAAAAGCCGTCGAATTAATAAATCGCGCAAAAAAGCCTATTATTCTAGCTGGTAATGGCGTAGTCCGCGATGGGGCTGCTGAGTCATTACGGAAATTTGCAGAAGAGAAGCAAATTCCCGTTGTGAATTCGTTCATGGCCAAAGGAGTTTTACCTTCCAACCATCCATTGACCCTTTTTACAGTAGGGATGCAAGCAAGGGATTATGTTCTTTGCGGGTTTGATTTGGCCGATCTTATTATCACCGTAGGCTATGACTTCGTCGAGTATTTACCAAAGTATTGGAACGATGAGGCAATGAATCCGATTATTCATATTGATGCTCGACCGGCTGAGATTGATGCTTATTACCCCGTTCAAGCCGAATTGGTCGGGAACGTTACGGAGGGACTTGAAGCCTTGTCCACTGGTGTAGTAGAAAAAGAGCTTTGGCCCGAAGTGAAAAAGCTAAGGTCTCAAATCATAGAAAAACTTCATTCTTCGGATGATGTATCAGGAAGCCCTATCATCCCTCAGCGAATTATCGCCGATTTGAAAAAGGCGGAAAAGGGCAATGCCATTGTCATTTCGGATGTGGGAGCCCATAAATTATGGATGGCCCGGATGTATCAGCCGGAAATGCCAAATCACACTATCATTTCTAATGGCTTTGCATCGATGGGAATTGCTATTCCCGGCGCAATTGCAGCCAAACTGGCAAAACCTGATAAACCTGTCATTGCGGTTACAGGGGATGGCGGATTTCTGATGAATGGGGTTGAATTGGCAACTGCAAAACGTTTAGGGCTTGCCTTCGTGATAGTCATTTTCCATGATTCAAAATACGGCCTAATTGAGTGGAAGCAATTGAATAAATTTGACCGTACGAATGCGATTGAATTTACAGACCCAGACTTCTTAGGCTTCGCAAAAAGTTTTGGGGTCAAAGGAGTGAAAGTAACCCACTCCGATGAATTGCTTCATGCATTGGAAGAAGCGATTTCGAGTCAGGAAATTGTCTTGATTGATGTGGATGTCGATTATTCGGAAAATGTAAAGCTCTCGAAAACACTAGGTGATTATATTTGTAAATTATAAAGGCAGATATTATTGGAGGGATTTCAGATGAAGAAAAAGTGGCAATTGTGGATTGGTGGTAAATGGCGGGAGGCTAAATCATATGAGCCATTATATAATCCCCATTCAAACGAAGAAATTGCACAAATCGGACAGGCTGAACCAGCGGATGCCGTTGAAGCGATTGTCGAAGCAAATGCAGCTTTTCAGAAATACCGAACCTACCCGGCTCATGCACGAGCAGAAATTTTATTTAAAGCTGCCGCGATCATGGAAGAACGCAGTGAAGAACTTGCGAAAATCATTTCTCTAGAGGCTGCGAAAACGATTCGAAATGCTCGTGAAGAAATGAATCGTACGGTTCAGACCTATCGTTTTGCTGCAGAAGCGGCAAAGAATAATTATGGAGAACAAATCCCGATGGATGCTGCAGTGGGTGGGGTAAACCGTTTTGGATTCACGGTTCGCACCCCGATTGGCGTCGTTACCGCGATTACCCCATTTAACTTTCCATTTAACCTGGTCGCCCATAAAGTTGGTCCAGCTATTGCCGCTGGAAATTCGATTGTGTTAAAACCTGCCGAACAAACCCCGTTGAGTGCACTGGTTCTGGCCGATATTTTTAAAGAAGCAGGGTTGCCTGATGGAGTATTGAACATCATACCCGGCAAAGGGGATGTTTTAAGCGAAGCGTTGACGACCCATCCACATGTAAAAAAAGTGACTTTCACAGGCAGTGTAGAGGTCGGACACCTTATCCAGCAGCAGGCAGGCTTCCGTAAGCTTACACTTGAACTCGGATCCAATTCGCCTTTCATCATTGATGAAGGTGTCGACATCGATAAAATCATTCAACGAAGTGTGATGGGTTCATTTACGAATAATGGGCAGGTGTGCATCTCGATTCAACGAATTTATGTCCACAAATCACTATACCAACAATTTTTAGATCGATTCGTCAGTGCAACAAAACAACTTATCATCGGTTCCCCCCTGGAGGAAAATACAAATATTACAGCGGTTATTTCAAAAAAATCAATCGAACGGTTACAAAGTTGGATTGACGAAGCAGTACAAGAAGGAGCAAAAATTGAGTGTGGAGGTACAGTGGAAGGCAATGTCCTATCGCCTACCGTCTTAACCAATGTAAATCGTGACTCAAAGGTATTTCGTTTCGAAGTATTTGGTCCAATTGTCTGCATTTTCCCATTCGACACGCTGGATGATGCGATCAATGATGCAAATGATTCGCGTTACGGATTGAACTCAGGAGTGATGACACCGAGTATAGAACGAGCTTTTTATGCGGCGGAACGCTTGGAAACAGGCGGGGTCGTAATCAATGATATTCCAACTTACAGAATTGATAATATGCCTTATGGCGGCTGGAAGGACAGCGGTGTTGGCCGGGAAGGCATCAAATATGCGATGCAAGAAATGATGGAGCAGAAGTTTATCAGCTTTAAAATAAGCGACGAATGAACATAGGGAAAATTTTAAACCGAAGTATATGAGAAGGCGATATCTTAAAGATTTCGCCTTCTTGTTTTGCCGTAAATTATTGGTTTTTGTTGTAGTTATAGAAGATATATATTTGCTGTCTTGAAAAAAATAAAAAGCCACCATAACGGCAGATTTCACTTATTACTTCAATTCTTCAATTATTTCAGCACCATAAGAGTTGTCGATTATACAGCGCCATGTACCGGTGGAATCCCTTTTAAATACATATGTCGCGGTTCTTTCCATAGAGAATTCGGAATCTTCCTTTTGATTGGCACTTAGCTGGGCTTTTGCCACAACCAATGCCGTATCACCCGTTTCGATTATTGCCATCTTATCTTGATTGACGATTAAGCTGTGATTAAAGTATTCATCGATAGCAATGAATGCCCGACGAATTTCCGCTTTCCCTTTTGCAAATGTTCCAGGTTTTACAACTAAAGTTGCATCCTCTGAATAGAACTCCATTAAATGATCGAAATCCTCATTGTTTATTGCCCTGTCCGCATTTTTTATGACTTGTTCCAGCTCATGATTCTGCATAATCACCCTCCTATTCAACTTCTCTTCATACTAATTCTTGTTCGACTGCCGTGATGGGGATTCCTGCTCATAAAAAGAGAAAAGAGTATGTTTAAATCATTTAAATAAATGTTGAATGCACATAAAGGTTTTAGATAATGAATTACCATGGTTCATTCTCATTACGGTATGTTTTATGCGACTTTCAACTTGATGCAAGGTGAAATGAATACAGAACGTAAATACCAAAAGGTTTATTTGCATTTATCAGCAATGTGGAGTACACAGCTTCTCACCTTTACAAAAGTTAAATAAGAACAACTTCATAAAAAGGGAATGGTAAATCCATTCCCTTTTTGACTGTGTGCAAAGACCTTTTAGTGTAATTTAACCCTTAACGCCAAAAGGCCGCCAATCGGCGGCCTTCTACCTTTTAACAATTTCCGTATTCCCTCTTTTATCAGTCCGTTATTCGTGCAAATATGCCCAGGCATATTGAGCGTAAAGTTCTGCACCAGTAGCAAGCGCATCTTCGTCGATGTTGAATTTCCCATGATGATGGGCCCATTCCGTATCCTTTTCAGGGTTTCCAGATCCAACTAAAGCGAAGCTTCCAGGTACTTCATCTAAATAGAAACTAAAATCTTCTCCACCCATTGTTGGCTTTTCATTATATACTGCGTCTTCGCCAAACGCATTTGAAGCAACTTTTTGCACTAATTTTGCACTGTATTCATCATTAATGACAGCTTGGGTTCCACGGTAGTACTCAACCTGTGCGGTCGCACCGTAAATATTGGCAACATTTTCAGCATAAATCTGGAGCTGTTTTTCAATATGGTCACGTGTTTTAGGATCAAAACAACGGACAGTCCCTTCAATAACGGCATTTTCTGCAATGACATTAAATCGTGTGCCCACGACCATTTTTCCAACTGTCAAAACTGCGGGATTTTGTGGATCGACCGTTCTTGATACGACAGATTGTACATTCATGACAAATGAAGAGGCCACAATAGTTGCATCGATACAATCCTGTGGCATGGCACCATGTCCCCCTCTTCCTTTAAACGTTACTGTAAAGATATCTGCTGAAGCGAATGAAGGTCCTTGAGAACAAGCAACCTTGTTTGTTGGCATTTGCGACCAAATATGTATGCCAAAAACATTATCAACACCTTTGACAGCCCCTTGTTTAACCATTTCCTTTGCACCTGTTGCTACTTCTTCAGCTGGTTGAAAGATTAATCGCACATTCCCAGGTAATTCTTCTTTTATTTCGTTTAGTGCCTTCGCTGCAATTAATAACATGGATGTATGTGCATCATGACCACATGCATGCATTTTTCCTTCTTCTTTTGAAGCATACGGCAAGTCTTTATTTAATTCTTCAACAGAAAGGGCGTCCATATCCGCTCTTAATGCTACCGTCTTTCCTGCCTTACCGCCTTTAATTTCTCCAATGACACCTGTTGGTTCTGCTTTGCGATAAGGTATTCCTAATTTTTCAAGGTATTCACAAATAAAGGCCGTTGTATTTTCTTCTTCCCATGATAACTCAGGTTCGCTATGAAGTTTTCTACGTATTTCTATTAATTCATCGCTATAATTTTGAATCGCTTCTTTTATCGTTTGATTAATCATCCTCATTCTACCTCCGTTAAACATTTAGCCACTTCGTAAAATATTTGCACTCCATTTGCTATATGACGTGCATCAGACCATTCTTCTGGACAATGACTTAGTCCTGATTTACTTGGAACAAAGAGCATGCCAACATCAGTCACATCGGAAAAAACCATCGCATCATGACCTGCTCCACTATTAATGGAACAGTATGGAATTTCCAAATAAGAACTTTTATCTTTTAATAAAGCTTTTATCTCATCACTCAATACCTTTGGCGGCATATATAACACCTGTTCCGCAGTTGTATGGATTCCCTGTTCATGATAGGATTCGATTAATTCTTTCATCCGTTTGATAACATTGTTAATATGTTCTTCCTTGCTAGATCGGATATCTATCGAAAATTCGACTTTATTTGGGATGACGTTAGCTCCATTTGGTAAAACATGTAGTCGTCCTGTCGTGATAACCGTTCCTTCACCTTCCTCAATTGCAAGGCTCGGTAATTGAGAAATAATCTGAGCGGCTGCAACCAATGCATCCGTACGGCGATCCATCGGGGTTGTGCCTGCATGTCCTGCCTTTCCTTCAATGGTCACTTCAAATTGAGTTAAACCAACAATCGCTTCTACAATACCAATGGGGATATTCTTCTCTTCAAGGATTGGCCCTTGTTCTATATGCAATTCGAGAAATGCTTTAATGCTTTTAGGATTTCTCCTTTTTGGAAGTGATGAGTCCAGACCAATTTTTGACATCGCTTCAATTGTCGTGATACCTTCTTTATCCCTTAAATTTTTAAAACTTTCCTCACTAAGTGTTCCCACTATTCCTCTCGACCCCATTAGTCCCCCGCCAAAACGAGCACCCTCTTCTTCAATCAAGGCAACGATTTCAAATGGATATTTAGGTGTTAATTGATTTTCTGCAAATAGGGCAGCCACTTCAAGAGCGGCAATTACACCGGCTGGCCCGTCATACGCACCACCATTTGGTACGGAATCAAAATGTGAACCGATCAAAACGCTTGGTGCATCTTTTAAAGTACCTTCAAGCTTTCCAAAAATATTTCCAAGTCCATCTTCCTTTACTGTTAGACCGGTTTCCATCATTTTATTTTTAATATAATTGCGTGTAAGTAAGTCTTCCTTGCTATACGTAAGCCGGGTTGTCCCTTTTCCGGGTGTTGATGTAAATTCGCTCAAATCATTTATTTGCTTTTTTATACGTTCGATAAGACTCACTTGGAATTCCTCCTATTTTACAAGAATTGTACAAATATTCCTGCCAAAATAACCGACACGATTGTAACCGATATAAATCCGCCAACAAGCATCGGCGGCAGCATATGGCTTAGCAATACTTCTTTTTCATTTTCATCTTTTGTTAATGAATTGACGACTTCATTGGTGATAATGTAATCGGCTGGAAATCCGTATAATGCTGTTAAAGATACAGCAAAGGCCATTTCTTTGCTGACATTTAACAATTTCCCTGCAATGAATGAGAATATATACATGCCAATAACAGCTAGGAAAATGCAAACAATAAGTGGGTAAAGGATCTCCATCATCATACTTGGTGTTGCATTTTTTAATCCGTCAAAGACGAAAAGCATAAGGGCCATGATGGCAAATCCAAATCCATTTGCTTTTTGCAGTGTCTGCTTTTCCAAGAAACCTATACTTTTTCCGACAACCCCGAATAGTAAGCAAAGAACAAAAGCATTTATTGATATAATCTGCTCTAATCCAGTCGAAACAAGGTAAGCGAGAAAAGCAACAACCGCAAGTCTGAAAAATTTAAAATATTCAGTATTATATTTTTCAGGAAGTTTTTTAAACAGCTTAAGTTCCGTCATACCTTCTGAAGCGGCTGCAGTATCACTTTTTTTTACCGTTAATTGCCCATTGCGATATTGCCCCAATAGCTTCTTCCCTTCTTTCTTCAACACAATTGAAGTTAAAGGATATCCAGCAAAGCCTTGCATTACATAAATAACAATGGCAAAAACGGACAAACTCGTTAGTCCTGCGTCTGCTGCTCCTTCTGACATGATTAATGAAGATACCATACCGCCCACTAAAGGTGGAATCGCCACAAGGACAGTTTGCAGATCAAATATGAATATGCCAATTCCGAATATAAGTGCAACAATACCAAGAATGCCAGATAAGGAGATGACAATCGTTTTCCATTGATTTACCAATTCTCTTATTGAAAGCAATGTTCCCATATTCGTGATCAACAGGTACATCATCATGGTTGCCACTACCGGTGGAACACCTGCTATTGAAACGATGTCTTGCGGGAAGAATGTCCAATAACCACATAGAAATAGGATTGCGGAAACGAAAACGGAAGGTACCCAGGCTTTTGTCCGAACCGCCACAATGTCTCCTACAAATAAAATCAGAATAACAATAACTAAAGCCAACATCTGTGACATATGAGTTCCCTCACCTTCCAATTTAATAGTTTGAATATTCTAAAATAATAACACTAAATCGTTTTAATTTAAAGACAATTCAATATTTTCAGGTAATTATACACAGATAATAGGAAATGTAAGTGTTTTAATTCTGGTTTCACATACCGAATTATCTAAAATTTGGATATATCAAAATAACTTTAATT
>NZ_JBHVQU010000063.1:0-14397 GCF_042886655.1 Peribacillus sp. NPDC058002
GATCTTATTGAATGATATTAATAAGTATAGACATCAGAAATCTCCTCATCCTTTGGGACGACCAAAGGGAATTGGACGTCAAAATCTTTTGTCTCGCCTACATAAATATTTTTTAATTCCAAATTGTAATAAATATAAGTAACAAATACATTTTCTAATACTTTACGTTCAATATTAGATAAGTCTTGAATACTTTTTTGATGTACTATTGTTTGATTCATTTCTAATGGAAATTCTAATATACTAAAATCTATAAAAATCCTCCTCGTTAACAATCTATCATAATTTATTTTCGATTGATGGGCTTTCGTTATGTCCATATCTAACATTTTTTGTTAAATATTACGGAAATCTCTTTTACACTTTATCTCAATAGAAATAAACCATAAATATCATTACAAACTAAGGATACGGGAAATAATCGTGATGTGTGAGTTACCTTACTACTTACTACTTACTAATCGCATGGATATAGGGCTAATAAGAGGGAAATCCCCCCTGCCCTAATCCAAATAAAGAAGAACTTAACTTAATGAGAACGACCACTTCGGGGGATTCTATAAAGTATAAACATACACTGATTATCTAGTTATATCTTATTTTAACGTAAAAAGAGTCAAGTGTTCATCACTTGACCTTAATTCTTTCAACTCTCCCCATTAGTACACATCTAATGTAGTAATTTATATCAAATTTTGTTTTTTACACAAACTTATCAAACTTATAATATTAACATGTAACACTTAAGGGAACAGTCTCAATTTAGACTATAATAAACAAATTCAAATATAGATTACACTATTTCGTTTCAAAAATATTCCTCTTGTGCCACTTAAAATACAATTTATTTTCGGAATGAATCTGAATTTTAGCAGTTGGTAATAATCCATACTTCAAATAATCTTCATCACAAATCACTGAAGAAATGTGCAAACGTCCTTGTCCATCAAATGCAATTAACCCTTTATCATACAGGGCATCATGATTACAACAAAGAAGTACGCCATTGTAAGGATTTATACGTTCTACATTTGTGCTATCTTTCCAAGGTTTCGAATGGCTCGCTCGTAGTAACTCAGGTAAGTCAATACTGCATAATGCGCATTTATAATCCCACAAAGGCATAAGACACTTGCGAAACTTCTGTTGACCTAAACGAATTTTTGTTTTTACTTCTGATTCTGTTTCTGCAATAACTGGAACTAATGTATTTCGGTCTGTTCTTCTCACATTATCAATTGATAACTCAAGTTGTTCCTGATCTATTTGATATATATTTAAATCACTGATCAAATCTAGAAGTTTAATAGCTAGTTCCTCATTACAAGGATATAAATAGCCTTGATTGCCATCACCATTTTGTTGAAATGCAGAATACTTAATTGGAAGGAGCGGGAGAATTTCATTAAAACTAGCTCTAATATTTAAAGGTACATCTAATTCATGGTATTCTAAATTCACCAAATATCCTTCATCGTTCCATTTGCTATGATTTTGCATAATAGAAGGTTTAGCAGCATTTTGATAATTATCATTTGCAACGCTAATTGCAACAATTAAACCTTTTACATAGTGAAATACTCGATCTCCTACTTTCACTTCTGTCATTCGCTTCCATGAATGTGGTACATTTCCTCCTTTATCTTGTTGTGGCGACCAAATAATCCCTAGATCTTTTTCTTCCTGATAAGTGTGACCTTGCATAACAATAAAATTATTCAAATGTCATCCCCCTAACCTATATACTCTATTTTACATTAAATGTTCTATTAAAATAAAAACTTCCACCTATTAGTCTCAGATCGCCAAAATCGTCCTGTGTAATAATTGCTTCCTGTCCTGCGGCAAAACCTAAGAACAACACAAAAAAGGTTGATATACGTCAGTCACTCTTGATTATTTCTAACCAGAGTACCTTAATATATCAACACTTTTTCAATATGACGTCCTTGGAGAGATTCGAACGCCCGACCGACGCCTTAGAAGGCGTGTGCTCTATCCAGCTGAGCTACTGGGACAAATACTGTTCCTTATCAACCAAACAACAGGCATATCAAAGGTTAACACAGATTATATTTTCACTGTCTGTCTACAATATATTACAGTAGGGATTAGTATAATTCCCTAACAAAGTTCTATTACCTAATAGGAACAGGATAACTCAGTACTTTTTACTTATCAAGCAATTTCTTTGCCCAAATTTCAAATAAGCTTATCTTATTGTGTAATTACAAACTAGCTCAGTTATGATTTATCTTCAAATCCTTTTGATATCTGTTTTAATATTACATTATAGTATGTTTTTATTACACTTCTCTCTGTTTCCTGTACAAGACTGTTATGAGCAATTAAATTTCTACACTCAGCCATTTCATCAATTTTGGGAATAATAAAATCTCTACTAGGAAAATACTTCTGAAAGACATCCCAATTGTTACTAATAAGTGACCCTAAATCCTTAAAATCCAGATAAAATAGTTTGGAGTCACCTCTAACACTTAACCATTTATTAGCTCCAGCTTTTTCAACTCTGTTGGTTATTGTATTCCTCAGGGAGTTTGGTACAGTTATTTTCTCAAAATAATCATCTCCATATACATCTTTACAAACTTCCTCTATAAACAATCTTAGTGAATTCTCTACAGCATAAAGATATGTATAAACCTCTGCCATGTAGTATCCTTTTTCTTTTATATCAGTTGGAAGAATTTTAGATATTATCTTTCCTGATATTCTATCTGACTGTTTCTCTAAATCTGTAATCAGATCATCTTCTAACTCAAAGTCTTTACTCAAGTCAATCTCTACAATGACCCTTTTTACATCATACCCTACCTCAGCAGGTATTAATTTATCACAAGTAGCTCTTATAAGTTCTTTTGTTTTATCATTATCTAAGCCATCAATATTTATAGGATTTACATACAAGTAGATAGAAGTTGCCATGGCATTAGACCTTCCCCATCCACCATCATAAAAAGAATATCCCCCTGTTTCAACAGAAAGGCTAGCCCCTCTCAACAATTGTGCTAATTCATTTTCCTTCTTTCTTTTTAATGTCCAAATTAGACCATCCAAAAATTTTTCATTACTAAATGGTAAGCTATAAGTAAATGACATTATTCATCCCCCTTTATTTGCTGTAACTTTTGATAATAAAAAAGCGAATTTTCTAATAACCTAATTTTAACATAAGCATTGAATGTATTATTAGACTAGAAGAGAAATATTGATTAATATGTATCTAATTTCTTTGATGCTATCATTTATAGAAATAGCAGCATTTGTTAAATTGAAATAGGAGACTCATTATTGCTAGGAATCCCCTTTTAAATAGTGCTCACAATTTCCATTAGTTAACTTCTACAGCCTGTAAATCCTCATATTCCCCTATTAGTAGTTCCTCATCTCCTGAATATACCTCATAGTCTAAGTAACAATTTATTGGATGATACAAGTAAAACTCTTGCCCATCTTTCTTCTTTAATTTAATAGCCTCTAGTAACTTTTTACCATTGTAAACATTGCTCATCAGATGCTTATGAATGATATGAATGATTACTCCTACTTGTTGTCTTGAGAGCCCAACTAGTTTCCAATTGAAACCACAAAAATTTTCTTGGCCAAAACGGATTCTTCTAAATCTCGAAAACTATATCCCCCCTTCCCAGTGAAACGAATGGGTAAGTACCTTCTTATTGATAAATAAATTGCGTAGAATCGCTTTCAGCGACGTGCATTTAGAAGTTCCCCCGCAATTGGTACCTCAATTATCATTTTAATGACCGGCTGCAGTGTATGGATATAGTTAATTACCAATTAATTTCATATCCACTTCCCAAAAATGTTGCGTATATTTTCCACCCAGGAGACCGACCGGAGAGAGGTACCCGCGTTCCCCATAGTACGGCTTCGGCTTGCTTTTAACATAGTTCTTATCTATTGTTATAAATGATTTATTGAGCTACAAAGAAAATAAGATTACAGTCTAAGTTCGAAAAGTGACCGTTATACTGAACGGTAGAAAACAGCGGTATATAGAGTAGCTCAGCTTGATAGACCAACAGTCTCCTAAGCTGTAGGTCGTAGGTTCGATTCCTATCTGGGACGCTAATACAGACAGTAAAAACCCCTTATATATTAAGGGGTTTTCTGTTTTATATGATTTCAAATATTTTATATAACAGTTTGTTTGCCGAAAATTTGCCGAAAACTAAATTACCACCTATTGTTCGACTTTATATCAGAGCTTATATTGTTAACTAAAGAAGCAAAACCATCAAAATCAGGGAATAATGTTTCAGTTCTGATATCGAATGATTCAATCAATATTTTTTTGGCTTCTTTTTTTAGTTCCGGAGAAATGGCTATAAAAAGAGTCCCCCCTTTATCTTTTGGTAAAATTAAACTTCCTGTTACTTCATTACTTATCCCGCTATATAAAAATACTGCATGTTGAGCGGCAATTCTTTTTGAAACAACCGGCGGTTCCATAAATACTGGTAAATCCTCGGTGGATAATTCTTTCATAATACCTTTATAATCTCTTTTTTCTAAATAACCTTCATAATTTAAGCCGCCCAAGGAATATGTATGGACACCTGTTATCAGACCTGTATTATCAATATTTGAATTTAAACAAAACCACAAAGCAACTAGCATACTCTTTGAAAAGTCCACTAACCTTGTTGCTGCGCCGTGATGTTGTAATTTTGCTAATAGTTCCATATCGCTTATAGGCAAGCCTTCATTTGTTCCATATCCTTTATGCCTAGCACTTTTCAGCATTCCTTTTTCGTAACTTGACAAATACAATTCATTTTGTTCTTGACCGCTATTAACAAGCCTTCTATAAGCTCCACTATCTATAGGCCAAGAAATATCGCCCTGGCCCCTCCACAACATAATGTTTTTTCCTTTAATTTTACTAAGTTGCGTTGGAAATTCCATTAATTCAACAAAACTCTCAGGCATTTGTATTTCCCCGAATATCCCACTATTGTATGTATCCATTTTAATCCCCCGTTTTACTAATTCCTTTTCACCATCAAACCACTCGAAAAATGTTCTTTTCGATATCTTTTATATTCTTCCTAACTTAACTATATGAAAAGGAGGGCCTTTAAACAATTCATAAGTCTGGCATCCCCCTATATTTAATATCTGTATGCTTTGGTTCTAGATTTTCTGGTAATTCCTTGCGATTTACAGTGTTCCCAATATCCTTTAATCTCCTCTCTTTATTTACATACTCCAAAAATGGTCGTAATCAACATCTTTGCCTGTTAGATCACGAAGAGCCTTTATCACCTTTCTTGCATTTTTCATAGTAGGGCCGTCCTTATGCTCAACCTGACATAGCCTACGTACTGTCCCCTTCGATACCCCACTCTTTATCACAACATCTTGCAGCGTTAAATTGTTCTTATCTAAAAAATACCCAAACCGTGATCTGCGTTTACCTAATGAAAACCAATCCATAAATTCACCTCACCAAACAATTTTTATTATTAGCTTGGTCTGTATATGCTTTATCAAGGGCTGCCAGCCAAAGTAATTACCAAGTTACCTATCAAGGTAAGCTTATCAAGATAATGAATGGATACAGGTTGATATAACAAGAAAAGAAATATGTGTTTAGAAGGAGCCGGAGGGCGAGTGGGTAGGGGGAGAGGCGAGAGGGGGAAAATAACTTTTTTTCGAACAAAAAAGCCCTTATAGAGAGGGAGAAAACAACATGACATACTTAGGGAAGAAAGTGATTCATAAAAAGAGCGGTCCAGTCTTCGACTTCATTCCCCTTAAACCCACTGCCATGATTGACCCAGTTTTTATTGGTATAGCTGCTGGAATCCTCTTAATTGCCCTAATTGAAAAAGCATTAGCTGATACAGGTAACGTTTCAATTGCCGCCTTTCTATCCGCTTTCCTGCGTATCTTGTTCCCTATAGCCGGTGCTGCGGCCATTTGGTTTCTTGTGAATGATTTAAAATCCCTATTTTGAGGTGAAGTCATGAAAAAGTGGTTCCATAGGAAGGGCTTTAGGAGTCTATTTAATATTGTCTGTCCTTCGACCTGATCGAAATATTTTGGATGGTGTATTGAAGAATAACCTAACCGTTCGTATGGGTTTTATGTGTGCTGATTTGATTAACTCACGTATTATCGGTACACCAGGAAGCGAGAAATTGAAAGATAACGGTAGATTCTTACTTTAATTGAAAGGCCAAGACCTAAAGGAGATTCAAGCCCCCTATTTGGACAATGATGAAGCTAAAAAGTTATTAGAGAAGTCTCCAATTAATAAAAACCCCTGCAAAGAGCCCTCTAAGCGTTCTGATGGCCCAGAGTTTATTGACGCTATATTTGAGGTGTTAGACTGATGAGAAAACGCGATAAAAATATACTGGCCGATTTAGACCGTTTCCGGTGCATGACACGCAATGATATTAACGATCTTCATTTTTCTGGATTGAAGAACCCTGTTACATGCTGCAATACGGTTATGAAGAGATTACGAAGAGATAGACATATCGAAGTGAATGCAGCTCAACAACCTTACATCTATTTCCCTTCACCAGCTCCTATAAAAAAAGATTCTGCTAAATTTCCTCACTTCTTGAATATCGTTGAATTCTATAAGTCACTGCTGAACTTTCAGGAACCAGATGCCTTCGTGATCTTGAAGCATGCGCACCTTTTCGGCACCTAAAATGATGTTTCCACCTATAAAACCTTGATATACAAGAGTTTATAAGGATAAATTACATCAAGGTTATCGAAGGGGTGTTATTGTAATATTTTCAACGCTGGATAATGACTTAATACGAGCTTATGTTACCTTTTTGTTACCCCAATTTAAACGGACACACCACCTTTGGTAGGTTTTGTTGATTACATTTAATCAACAAAAAAATGAACCCTGCCATTAACATTTCATCTAATCTTATAAAAAAGAATCTTCTCCATGAATGCTCGATATTAATGCTACGTTTTATAATAAAGAATCCCAGCTAATTGATGGGATTCTTTATACCAACGTAAAATACATGCTATGTAAACAAAAATAACTTAATCAGGAGTACCAACTTTTATTTCATTAATCTTATTCACTAAATCATGGCACTTTGAAACGTTTTTAAATAATGTAGGGATTACAGCATTTGAATAAAAATCATTAATGCTTTGGTTTAAAAAGTCATAATTATTCTGAACCAATACTGAAATATCAGTTCTAGTTAAGAAATCCTCAAAATTGAATGAAGGACTTTTTAATGAATTAGGGTTTATATCCTGGAAAATAAGGTGAGAGATTATTCTGTTACCATGAACTGCAACACTGTAGTCTCTTCCTTCTTTACTACTTGTTATTAACTGTATTTCCCTATCTACACATCTTTGCACTTGAACACAATTCCATACATACAATCCAGATATCCCTGGATTAAATAGTTGCATATAAGGGGTTTTCTCAATATTTTCCCATAGTTTACCGATTTCTCTTTTTAACTGTACCGCAATAGCAACGCTACTAGAAGCACACGCTAGAGCGGTAGTGCTTTCCACCAAATCAAACGTTTTTTCAGCACGTATGATCGTTTCTGAACGCATGATGTGATACTTAATTCCCTCAATAGCAAGCTCTGTTTGAATTCTGGCTTGCTGAGGATCCAGAGATACAAAGTCTCTGTTCTCAATTCTATTTTGAGTATTGTTATTCTTTGTAATTTGTTTTCCAAAATCCTCATAGGCTTGTTCTAAAGAAATAATTCTAACAGGTACATATAGGCTTTGGAGATGTTCTAAAGCAGCTCCGTCACTACCGAACTTTCCTATAGTGCCAACAGTTTGCGCTCCATTCACTATACTTATATCTTCACAAACAAAGTTACCAAAGGCGTTATCTCCACCTCCAAGTGCTGACTTCCTGATACTATTACATACAATAGTAATCCCATTATTATAGTACCAAAACTTCTCTGGCTCCTCTTCAATTGTCTTCCTTATATCTTTATTTATGTCGGTTTCACCTATTAATTCACGTAGGTTTTTAGCAAAAAGCTTCTTCCCATGATTAGTCCACCATTGAGCTACCTCAGCACCATTCACTTGTCCATAAAATGCTTCATAAGGCTCTGATTTTTTGCCCCATTCTTTAATACCCATCTGTATATTAATAGGATCCCCTGTTACGCCAGATCTAAGTGATTCATGTAATTTAGATTGGTTTAAAATTGTGACTGAACATATCTCGCTAGCGTCATTAACATCTGCTAGGAAATCATCAATATCTCTCTTTGAATGATCTGAGAAATTCAAACCGGTATATACTAGTATAACTTCAAAATTGGTATTTGCATCAAGAACTGCGTCTGTAATTTTATCTTTCATAGAGTTCACTTTTGAATTAAATACCTCAAACCTTAGGTTAAATAAATCTTTTATACCAGATAAAAATTTCTTTACATCACCATTTGAAGGTTCAGAATTACCATCGTATATCCATTTAGACTGTACGATATACAACGTTTTATTCCTTTCTTCGTAGTGTAAGGCATCAATCCCGTTATCCTCAGATCCATCAGTAATACTCGCTGCAGCAGCCTCTACTGAAGCTGATGCTAAATAATAAACTGCATAAGCTGTTAAACTTCTCGTAAGCAAAAAGTTTTCTTTTTGCTGTAAATGGGCAGTTTCAACATCAGTCAGATCAATTATATCTTCAAATAAATTGGTTATATAATTCCTTATTTGAGTAACATGAATAATACTCATTTAACATTCCCCTTTAGTGGTAAAAATAGGATTAACTTCAGCATCTTATTAATAAGATGCTAGATTCCTTGTTGCCTAGCAATATTTTCTTCTTTACAGAGGTATATATGTTGGACCCATTTAAAACTTTTCTTTTTCTGTCTCTCTTGTGATTTCCCTTATGCCACTACTTATTTCTTTGAAAGTGTAGTATGTATGTGACTGCAAATTTGTTCTTTCGGTTTAGGCAGGTGTTTTAAATACTGTTCTACCTTCAAAACATTCATCCTTTTCATCAAAGCCAAAGGTGTATTGCCTCTCATGTATGTATCCCAATAGGCGCTCTTTAATGTCACTACCAAGGTATACAAATTCCTCTTCTACATTGTGTTGGTTAGACTTCAAAATTAATTCATGCTGAACAGTATATAGTGTATCCATAACATCTCCAACTTTTCGGAAGGTCATATACTGCGAATCTTTATATGTTCTTGGATGTGGATGAGCATGAATTAAATACTTCTTAATAATATCTTGTGTCTGTTCAGCTGGTAGAGATATCACTTCTTTCATGCTACTTACCTCCAGAGTTACTATTTTTTGAGTATCTATATTTACTAAACACGTTTTTCTCTTTTCACTTACTGTTCTCGTCATTCAATACCAATTTAATAATATCGTCTTTAAGGAGATTTTGCTCACTTAGTTGAATACGGATAGGAGCACCAAATAAAATGTCCATCAGAAATCTCTTCGTATTTACTTATATTATCGAAAAATCACCATTTCTTCCTGGCCCTAATAAAGCTACAATTAACTTCTAAAAAATATCTACTAAGTCTACCTGACCGTCACCCACTTATATTTGCCAATAGTTCAACTCCCCATCGCTCCAATGCTATACATGTTCCGTCTTTTCCTTTAATTTTCTTACGTCCCCTTCTAAATCTAGTACGTGCATTTTATCATGACAGTTAGGACATAGAGCAATTGTGTTGTAAATAGAATCCTCTCCACCCTAAGATAACCATTCTATATGATGTGTATGTAAATAAGGCTCCCCGTTCTTATTAAAGTATGGGGCAGGTTGATCACAAAGCTGATAAATACCCTTTGCCCAGCGTTTTGCAAATTCGGTTACATAAGGATCACGTTCATATATAAATAAAATGGACTTCCGTTTACTACTTTTCCTTCGGGCATTTCTAGCCCTGTTTTCAAGGTCGCTATCGGCCATTTTTTTTACCTTCTTTTCCCGCAATACTTCTTTCATTTTAATTAATTTATCTGGCAGTAGGATTTTCTTTTGATTTTCTTTCAGTCTAAGAGGGAAAACCCAAACTTGCCGCTTCTGCCCATTATCATCCAATTGTTCTTCTTGGTATGGTTCAGAGGCTAGATTCACAACTCCAAGATAGACATATTTCTTTGCTTCAAACACTTCGAATAAGTGCATTTCTACACCATTACTTATGGATTCAGCCACAGTCTTGTTTTGCGATGTTAGTGTTTGGTTTCCAACCCTTCCCATGCCAGTTAATGTAAGACTTTTCCACCCCACCGATCTTCATACAAAGCTTTTGTATGGTCTGAAACTAATACTAATGTATTAGTTTCATGGGAACGTTTCATCCCGCCTTGAGTAGCACATTTGAAAATTCTCGTTAAATCATAATTATCTAGTATTCTTCTAGGTTCAATCTCATCTGCGAACACGTCTTCACCTACTTATTCGATATGTCTTAAGAAAATGATAACAAATATTTCTAGTATAA
This sequence comes from Peribacillus sp. NPDC058002, assembly GCF_042886655.1. Taxonomy (NCBI): domain Bacteria; kingdom Bacillati; phylum Bacillota; class Bacilli; order Caryophanales; family Bacillaceae; genus Peribacillus; species Peribacillus sp. NPDC058002. The sequence goes on from NZ_JBHVQU010000063.1 coordinate 10,530, forward strand.
ATATATTTTTTTATAATTTAATTTTAAATAATAATATATAAAAATTGAGGGATATTTAGTGAGCAACTGTGGTTTGGGATGTACAGTAAAGATACACTAGCTATAAATGAATGTTCCTTCTTTAGTAGATCTGAGGCCATTTATTCTAGATTCGAGTGAAGTGCATGTGTCGATTTAAGTAGGTAGTGAGATTTCTTTGAACAGAAAGATTTTTCATTATACCGAAAACCCCCAACCAAAGTGGTTGAGATCCTTTGTAAATGGCTTGGTAAGAGAGGACCTTTTTGTTATGCAAGGTTTCTTGGCCAATCCTTATATGACCTACCAGGGCAGACGAGAAACGTGCTATAAGGATCAAAACAGTTAATTTTTAGAGGGAAATATATTCTTGAATAATGAAGTTACAATTTAATTTTGAATCTTTTTTTAGCAATCCTTATAATATCTCCCTGCTTATTAATTGTAGTAGTAACAACTATCCGTTGCTTACCGGAAGTACCACTAGGAAGAACTATTATCTTTACCACATTTCTTCCTTCAACCATATATTTTTTTAGTTCAGTAGTATATTTATAATAATAATTTGATTCCTTCAGCGAAAATATTTCAACATGCTCCCAAGAACCTTCTTTGATTTGTTTGTTCTTTTTATCAAAAATCTTAGTATTATCCACCTCCATAATTTCCATTGAACTTTTATCCAGTTCATTTGTTTTTATTTGTTTACTTATATTTTCATTGGGGAAAGTATCATTATTAATATTTATATAAATATTTGGATCTGTATTATTTTGCATATTAAATTTTAAAGGAATGTTGGTGGTTTCCTTTAATTCAATTTCTAAGTACCCTTTTTTATCAAGCGATATAATACTCACTAATATTCCCAAAAAGATCAGAATACCAAAAGTTTTAATAACACCCCAAAATGGGTTTATAATACTGGACATAATTAATTCGAAGAACAATGCTATCTTCTTAAATTTAGTTAATTTCTGATTTCTTAAAGGCAAAACTTTTTCTTTTATAAACACCAGCAACCAAAAAATTAAAAATAATAATAGAAATAAATATATATATATACTCTCACTCAAGGGCTTTTTTGAAGCCTCTATAATGCAACTAATAACAAGTGATGCTATCATAACTTGAAAACAACGTTTGATAGATTTGAATATTCGGATAAAACTAACTTCAGCTTTTTTCAAAACTTGCTGTTCTTCCGTAACTATTTCAAAGTATTTGAAAGTTTGAAGTTCGAAAAAAACATACTGAAGGATTGATAACATTATTAAAATAGCGCATGCTAACCAAGAAACGGACAATATAGACCCAATATCTAAAAAGAATCTTATAGCTAGGTTTTCTGAAAATGTTCTGTACCATATGTTCAATGATCCTTTGAAGATATACCATACAGCACCAAATAGTATGACTACAATACCTAATCTCGTTGTTCTGACTGTCAGCCGGTTATGGTCACTATTTTTATCCATTTCGTTACTCCCTTTAAATTTTTTCCGTTAATACATATTGTTCCTAATATTATTACATAGGACTTAGTAAATCTTATATTGAAGGAGAATCGCGGTCCAATAAGTCTCTTTAAAGTCTCTTGAAGTCTCCATACCCATTCTCCCCAATAATAAACGTTTCTTTAAACACTCTCTCATGGTTTCAGCCAGGTAGTTTCCGATGGTTTTGAATTAGGTTTTCGGCTTGTTTGGTATGGCGGTGACACAGTAAAGGGAACAGGAAGCTACGAAATGTAGGCGTTAGCCATACAGATCGTGGTTTTCTGTCCATTTATTGCCGAAACAACACGTACAGAATGACAGAAAGATGCTCTTCCTTCAGTCTGTATTGCTGCCGCCTAATAATTTTGAATCCCTAAAACAATTAAATAAAAAGCTAAACGCAAACATAACTGAAAGTGAAAACATAACTTTCATAAACGATACTTTTTTATTAATGTGATGCTAAGAAACGCTCTACAACGAAATTAATTATATTTAGCCTTATAATTTCCTATTGGTACTGTAACAGAGAGTTTTGCTCCTCTTATTGTTTTTCAAAAATTTGAAACACCACTATCTATTCTTGTTCTAAGTACTTAAGATGGTACAATTAGCACACATAAAATCCGTTAGCGTATTAGCGAAACTGAGTTGAAACTTGAAATAGTTACGAATACAAATTTCTATTAAGTTATTTCACCCTTGAATTTTTATTATGTGGTCAGATGGTGGTCATTTTTAATTACATGCCTGGTTTACTTTAAGAATTTCACTTCCCCTCGCCTTTCAAAAGTTGTAGGTCCTTCTTATACTCAGTGATTTTCTTCTATCTTATAGTAATCACCATATAGATATCACATTAGAATATTCACTCAGTAATATAGAAAAATATTAAAATGGGCTCCTAAAGGACCTTAAAAATAAGGGCTGTTTTCGCATAGATTGTTGTTATCTATTGATGAAAATTTAAAGTCGGCTATAATTAGCGGTTCTTTGGTTTTGAGAAAAATTTTATTTTTACGGTTGTGGTAACACTTGATCTGAAACTATATGTAACTTTTTGCAACTTTGTGGTATCTTTTGTATATAAATCTGTATTTTACTAATATATGAAACTTTATAAAGAAAGTTGCTGAGGACCTCACCGGCAATGGTTGGGAGCTTTCAGTTTTTGGAGTATCATACTTAACCAAAGAAGTATCTGGAGAAACAGAAACTAATAAAATGATATGCCCACTCCGGGCTTTTCTTTTAGAAATGAAATTGTCGGATTGACTCGAAAAAGTTAATCTAATAAAGAATTTCAACTTCAACAGGTATGGCAACTTATTTTTAACAGGAGGAAAAAAATTGGCGGAAATAAAAAATGTACCAGTTAAAGATATTATAGTTAATTTGAATAACCCTAGATTCGAACAGCAAGCTGATGAAGAAAGTGAAATGATAAAAATCCTCACAGATAAGAACAGAACATTTGAGTTAATGAAGGATATAGCTAAACATGGAGTTGATCCAAGCGAATTAACTATGTTAGTTTTTGATGAAAGTTTAGGTAAATATGTGGTAATGGAAGGAAATAGAAGATTAACCTCTATAAAAGTTTTAAATAATCCTAGACTTGTCCCCTCAGCTATTGAAAATAGAGACAAAGTTTTAAAAAAAGTACATAGTATTATTAAAGAAAATAACTATGAACCTATAATAAAAGTTCCAAGTGTTATTTATTCAGAAGATGACCCCTTACTAAAACATTTTATAGAGTTAAAACATTCAGGAGAAAAAAAAGGTGCAGGTAGAGTTAAATGGGATACCGAAAGTAAAACTCGTTTTGATTCAACTGATACTTTCCGAAATTATCTATTAAGTTTTCTTAAAACGGTTCATCCTGGTATACAAGATAATTTTGGATTAACAACAATAGAAAGAGTATTATCAGATTCAGTGATGCGGATAGCAATTGGACTAATAATCGATAAAAAAGAACCTGTAATTAAATTTGTCGATGATTTCTCTAAACTAAAACTATACTTTATTTTAGATGGATTATTAACAAAGAAGTTTAAAGTTTCAGATGTTTACAATAAGTCAAACAGAGAATTCTTTGCTAAAAAGTACTTGCTTAATCCCCTAAACCAACCTTGGAGGAATAGGCCCATCAATACTCACCCTATTAATCCGGAGGCCGTCGATACACCTATTAATCTGGGAACCGTCGATACACCTATTAATTCGGGAGCCGTCGATACACCTATTAATTCGGGAGCCGTTGATACACCTATTAATCCGGGAGCCGTTGATACACCTATTAATCCGGGAGCCGTCGATACACCTAATAACCCGGAGGCCGTCGA